>NZ_CAXRDQ010000024.1:0-35714 GCF_964229365.1 Abyssibacter sp.
TCAAAGACCAGTTTTGCCGTATCCACGGCAATCGTCGTAGATTGCATGTTCGGACTCCTTCTGTCGGTGTAGCTCGTGATTCAGAAACACCAGCTTGGCACACAGATGCCGGTAAAACGGCGGGAGGAGTCCATTCCATCACTCACATCGATTTCGCATTTTGATTACATCGACTCTGGTCTACTCCGCTTCGCAGCACGTTCCCCCCCCAGGGTGCTGCGAAGTCAGATGTCGAGTCCTGCACTCCCTCTGGCGCTAGCCCAACCCCCAGTGGGCGCCCCCTGAGCGGCCTTCGGGCCGCTTGTTTTTTTGCGTTGGCGTGGGTCACGTCACCTTCACGCAATGTGCCGCCGCTAAGCTCGCTTCTCTGTTCCCCGTCCTGGCCGCACCTTCGGCCCGCATGATCATGAAAACCGTTTTCGGCCTGCTGGCTGTGTTGTGGATCACCGGCTGCGGTGTGAGCGCACCACCGCAAGCTGGCGACGTGGTGACCGACCATCCGGACGACGGCGGGCCAGCACCCGGCGAGCCCCATGATGAGGGCGATCCGGCGCCGTCCGGTGATCTCGACCTGCCCCCGGTCGCCAGTCTGACCGATGGCGTTTGGCTGGCCGGAGATCTACACATCCATTCCGAGCACAGCGCCGACTCGTCGAATAACCCGGTGCGCAAGATCGTTGATCTGGCGTCCACCGTGGGACTGGACTACCTGGGCATCACCGATCACGACAATCATGTCGACGGCGCTGTGGCCGCCAATACCTGGATCGACGCTGACTTTCAGGGCAGTCCGCTGATCATGCTGTACGGCGCCGAGTGGACGACACACCGCGGTCACGGCAATACCTTTTCCGCGACAGCTTACGATCATCAGCGTTTTTACGACCTGCGGGACGATCTGGACACGCGGATCGGGGCGCTGGCCGATGAATTCGGAATTCATTTCTCGGCCAACCATCCCTCCGGGGGCGACAACTTCGGCTTCAGTTTCGACATTGTCGATTCCATCGAAGTCTGGAACTCGGCGATCTGGAGCATGAACACCGGTGCGATGGCGATCTGGGACGACATGCTCAAATCCGGACGTAACCCCACCGGACGCGGCGGCAGCGATTCGCATCACGGCTATCCCGAAGCGGGTGATACGCCGGAGTTCAACACCATCCAGGCGGGCGCGAACAACGTGGGAACCCCCACGACCTGGGTGTTCGCCACCGAGCCCTCCGCGCAGGCTGTGGTGGATGCGCTGACCAACGGACGGGTCGCGATCAGCTCCAATCCGAATGCCCCGCGGGTCGAATTCCACGCCGACCTGGACGGCGATGGCGAGATGGACATGATGATGGGTGACAACGTCGTGCCCAGTGGTGCGCCGGCGAATTTCCGAGTGACGCTCGTCGGCGGTCCGCTGGCGCTGCTGCCCTATACCGTCACGGTGATTAAGGACGGCTTTGAGCTCACGTCGCTGACCATCGGCCCCGGTGCCAGCAGCGCCGAATTTGTCGACACGCCAGCCTTTGGTGTCCGAAGCTACTACCGGGTGGAAGTGACCGGGCAGCAGGCGCTATTCCCCGAAGTGCCGGCAGCGGCGGCGCTGAGCGGCAACATGATCGGCTTGTCGAACCCGATCTACTTCAACTTCGATCCGGCGTATTAAGCAAACACGGATCGATTCACGCCACCAAGCTTCTGATGCGACCCGCCGGCCGGCGCTCGCGCGGCAGTTCAGTGAGCGGTAACAGAGGCCGTCGCCTGTGCAACCGATAGCCCCACCGGTTCGGCGGTACCCAGCCCCGCGTTTGCTTTCGATGATGTTCACATTTTTCTGAGTCGCCGTTGGTTAATCTAGCGACCTCATAACGGCGTCATCTCAGGCCAATTCGCGGTTCTGGTGCCTCGCCCCAGGCCCGGGGCTTGTTAGACTTTTAGCCTTCTCGGGGATGGGAAACATTGCATGAGTGCCGACACTGCCCGCCGGCGGATTCTGGCGGTGTGCTATTCGCAGTCTGGTCAGGCCAGCGCGGTGGAAAACCAGTTTCTGGTGCCGCTGCGGCAGGCGGGCCATACCGTGGATTGCATCGCGTTAAAGCCAGGCTCGCCGCATCCGTTCCCTTGGCCGTTCTGGCGCTTTATCGACAGCTTTCCGGAGATCGTCGCGCAGCAACCGGTCGCGCTGGAGGACTGGTCGGCCGGGTCGAATTACGAGTTGGTGGTCATCACCTACCCGGTGTGGTTTCTGTCGCCGCCGCCGGCTGTCGTCAGCTTCATCCGCTCGCAGGCAGGGCGCCGACTGCTGCATGACACGCCGGTGGTGACCGTCACCGCTTGTCGCAACATGTGGATCGAGGCCCACCGGGACATGCTGGCCTTATTGCAAGAGGCGGGCGCCAGGCCTTGCGATCACCTTGCGCTAACCGATCCCGGTCCGCCGCTGGCCACGTTTGTCACGACACCGCGTTGGGTGCTGACCGGCCGGCGTGATGCGTTTCTCGGCTTGCCGCCAGCGGGTCTGACGCAGTCGATCATCAGCGGGGTGTCCCGCTATGGCGCGATCGTCGAGCAGGCGATTCGCGACCCAGGTTGGTCGGGCGTGGGCTCGATGCTCGCGTGCACCGATGCGATGCGGGTCGATCCCGCCCTCGCCAGCAGCGAGCGTATTGGCAAGCGCAGTTTTCGTGTCTGGGGCCGTTTGTTGCGGGCCTGCGGCGCGCCCGGCACGCCAGTACGCCGCGCGGTGCTGGTGCTGTATGTGGCATTCCTGTTGCTGATGATCATCACGGTGGTGCCGCTGTCACTGGTCATCCGCCGCCTGATTGGCCTGCTCGCGCCTGACCGCGTCCGCGCCATGGCTTCAGATCTTGAGCGTCAACCGGGTGCCACCGCGCCCTGACGGGGAAAACATTGCAAGACGTCTACATCCGCGGCATCTCGACGGTGCTGCCCAATGCTGCGATCACCAACGATGACATGGAGGCCGTACTCGGCCAGATCGGGGAACGGCCGGCGCGCGAGCGCCGCATCGTGCTGGCCCGCAACGGCATCCAATCGCGGTATTACGCCGTGGACCCGGACACCCGCCAGCCCACCGCGTCCAATGCCGCGTTATGCGCCGAAGCGGTGCGAGGTCTGCAGGGCGATGCTTTCACACTGCCCGAACTGGACGTCCTTGCCTGCGGCACATCGTCGCCGGATCAGATCGCGCCGGGTCATGGCGTCATGGTCCATGGCGAGCTGCCGGAGGCCGGCGTTTGCGAGGCGGTGTCGCTGGCGGGCATCTGCTGCGCCGGCATGGCCGCGTTGCGCTATGCGGCGTTGACGGTCGCGGGCGGGCAGGCGCGCCACGCCGTGGCAACCGGGTCCGAAACGGCATCGAGCTTCATGCGTTCGGAGCAGTTTGCGGCCCAGTACGAGGCCCAGGTCGCGGCGCTGGAGCGACGGCCGGAGCTCGCGTTCGATGGCGTATTTCTGCGCTGGATGCTCTCGGATGCGGCGGGTGCCTTGCTGCTGGGCGATGCACCGGCCGGTGACGGCCCGTCGCTGCGCCTCGACTGGATCGAGCTACGGTCGTATGCACATGCACAGGCGGCATGCATGTACGCCGGCGCGAAGAAACTGCCGGACGGTCGCCTGAAGGGGTGGCGTGATTTCGCACCGGACGAGCTCGCCGCGACGGGCGCGCTGAGCTTTCAACAGGATGTGCGTCAGCTCAACGAGCACATCGTCGGTCTGACCGTGGAACAGGCGTTGCCCGAGGTTCTGGCGCGGCACCCGTTGCGGGCCGACGAGGTGCGTTGGTTCCTGCCACATTATTCGTCCGAGTACTTCCGCAAGCGTATTCATGCCGGCCTGAGCCGCATCGGATTCGAGATTCCTGATGAGCGCTGGTTCACCAACCTGCACGAGGTCGGCAATGTCGGCTCTGCCTCGATTTACCTGATGATGGATGCCTTGCTGCGTAGCGGGCGCCTGGACGCAGGCGACAAGGTGCTGTGCTTTGTGCCGGAAAGCGGCCGCTTCTCCGCCGCCTATATGCTGCTCACTGCAATCTGACTGCCACGACCCGTACCACGACTCATGCCATGAAGATCGACGATGTACCGCAAGACAACAGTCCGGGCTATGCCTCCGAAAAACGCGCGGTTTATGCCCGCGACGCCGGCGGTGGTTACGTGCTCGCCGCGTCCACGGGTTGGACCGTGGAAGAAGCCGCAAACTGTCTGGCCGTGGAAGCCTTTGATGACCAGGCACGTGCTGCGCGCCAGCGCCTCGCCAAGGGCCAGGGATCGGTGCTGGAAGTGCTGATGTACGAACGGCGCATGGACCTGCCGACGCTGGCCCAGGCCACCGGCCTATGGCAGTGGCGGGTGAAACGGCATCTCAGCCCGGCGGGTTTTGCCGGGCTTGGCACGGCGCTGAAGGCTCGTTACGCCGAGGCCCTGGGCTGCTCGCTCACTGATCTGGCGGACTCCTGCGCAGCGCAGCCGGGCGAGTCATGAACCCCGCGCCCATCCAGCACCGGCATGCAGGCCATTGCGAAACCGGCGTCAGTTCGATTCTGCTGCAAGCCGCCGGCCTGGCGCTGTCCGAAGCGATGGTGCTGGGCCTGTCCGGCGGACTGACCTTCGCGCATCTGCCGTTTGTACGGATCAACGAGCTGCCCCTCACCAGCTATCGCATGCCGCCCGGTCGAATCTATCGCGGGCTGGCTCGCCGCATCGGCGTGCGCTGGGAGCAGCAGCGCTTTCGCAGCCCGCAGGTCGGCATGGCAGCCCTGGATGCCCAGCTGGAGCAGGGCCGCGCCGTGGGTCTGCAGGCTTCGGTGTACTGGCTGCCTTACTTTCCGGAAGCCATGCGCTTTCACTTCAACGCCCACAACCTGATCGTGTACGGGCGAGATGGCGACGACTATCTGGTCAGCGACCCGGTGTTCGAGCAGCCGCAGCGTTGCCCGGCCGAGGCGCTGCAACGGGCGCGATTCGTGCGCGGAGCACTGGCCCCCAAAGGGCTGATGTACTGGCCGACGGCGGTACCGGCGGTGGTGGATTTGCATCAGGTGTTCCGGCCCGCTGTCCGCAAGACCGCCAACATGATGCTGCGGGCGCCGATCCCCTTCATCGGGGTCAAGGGCATCCGCCTGCTGGCGTCACGCATGCAGCGGGTCGCGACACGGCAGGATGACCGCTATCTGCGTCTCTACCTCGGTCAGATCGTCCGGATGCAGGAGGAGATCGGCACCGGCGGCGGCGGCTTTCGCTTCATGTATGCCGCTTTTCTGCAGGAATGCGCAAAGGACATGGAGCGCTCGGACATCGCAGAGGTTGCCGAACAGATGACCGCTGCCGGCGATGCCTGGCGGCGATTCGCGGTGGCCTGTGCGCGGCAGATCCGCTCACGGCAGCCGGTGGATCTGCGCGACCCCGTGACCGCGCTGGATGCTGTCGCCGCACTCGAGCGCCAGACGTTTCAGGGGCTTTTGGCCGTCACGCGGCCGGCGGCGCGAAGGCAGGCTTTGCCCATCGAGTCGCAGAAGACCGTCTAGGGAGCCTCCGGCTGCGACCGAATCACGCCCCACCGGCCGCTCGCCGAGCGGTCCAGCAGGTATGCCCGGCCGCTGAGCCTCGATAACCAGGCGAGGCCAGCGGCGGCGTCCGCGAGTCCGTTGGCCGCATCGCTGGCTTCGAGATTGTTCGTGTGCACGGGGCAGTCCTGACCGATCCCGGATGCAGCCATCGGCGATAGCGTCAGGGCGGCGTTTCTGGGTGCTGAGGCCAGCCATTGCCGGGCTGCGGCATCGTTGGACAGGCGAGCCAGCTGGGTGATGACGGTGCCGTCCCCCGGCGTCCCACCCGCCCCGCGTCGCAGCAGCAACCAGTGGCTGCTGTCGGCCAACGCAGCTGTTGCTGGCAGGCCCAGCCGCTGGCGATGCGCGGCGAGTGGCCAGGCGCATTCCTCGACGGCGCCGACTAACGCGGTACCGCCCGGCGGCAGGTTGAACCATGCGGTTTCCAGCAGTGAGAACCACGCCAGATCCCGGCTCATGACCACCTGATTGCTGCCCTGCAGGCCGAGTTCCGCCGCGAGGTAGTAACTCACCATGTTGCTGGAGACATTGACGAAGCGGACCGGCGGCAGCGGCTGGCCGGTTGCGGCCTGCACCAGCAACTCGGCGGTATCGGCAACCGGGCCGGTGTTGGAGGTGAGGTAGACGGCGGTGCTGCTGGGCAGAGGGGTCGCGCCGACGCAGCGGCGTGCGCCGAGCAGGGCCAGCCGCACGAAGCGGCTCACGCGGCGCGGGCCGGCGCGGCCGGTCTCGGCCTTCAGCCGGGCGTTGAGGTCCAGCGGAGCATCGTCGGCGAGCAGCTCCAAGGCGCTCGTGGCCAGAACGGTGAGTGGCGTCATCGCTGCACGACCAGGCTGGTGGTATTGCCGCCAAATCCGAAACTGTTGCAGAGGATGGCGCCGGACGCCGGCAGGGCGCGAGATTCCGTGACCGGCGCGATGGCTGGGGCCGCGTCGGGGGAGCGAAACCCCGGCGTGCCCGGCAGCAGATCTTGCCGCCAGGCCATCAACAAGCCGATGAGTTCGATCAGGCCGCAGGCGCCCAGCGTGTGGCCGAAGTACGGTTTCAGCGCGGTGATCGGGCAGCGGCCGTCAATGAGTGTTGCCAGGGCCGCGCCCTCGGCAGCATCGTTGCTTGGCGTGCCCGTACCGTGGGCTTTCACCGCGATGAGTTCATCGCGGCTAATGCCCGCGCTCGCAAGGGCCGCCTGCATGATTCGGCGCAGAAACTCCGGGCTGGAATTGGTCGGGCTGCCGGCCTCGCAGCCGCTGGCGCCGCCTAACAGGCGGGCCCAGTCCTGCGCTGGTTCGGCGGTGCGGGCCAGCACCACGGCACCGGCCGCCTCGCCCAGAATCAGACCATCGCGATCTGCGTCGAACGGCCGCAATGCATCCGGGGTCAGCAGCAGCAGCGATGCGAACCCCGACACGGTGAGCTGGTTCTGCAGTTCCACGCCCAGCACCAGCGCGTGATCGGCCGCGCCGGCGGCCAGCATCGCCTGGGCATGCAGCAACGCATTGGCCGCCGACGAGCAGGCGGTCGAGAACGTGTACTGCGGGCCGGCCAGCGCGAGCGTCGTACAAAGCCTGTCCAGCGTGCGGCCGCAATGAGCGTGCATGAGTGCAGGTTGGTCTGGCCGGGCGGCGAAGGCTTGTTCGTGGTCGGGCATGTCCAGGCAGGTGCTGCCGAGAAACACGGGCATGGCGCCACGTTGCGTTGCCGTGAGTCCGGCATCATCGAGTGCGCGGGCCGCCACGCGTGCCAGCGGGCTGCCGCCTTTATCGCCCGCAGCGGCGAGACGTAGCAGCGGCCAGGTCTGCCCGGTGCTGTCCGTGACGGCCGCGGGCCTGGGCAGATGCTGGTGGCGCAGCGCGTCGCAGTGTGTGGCCGGGTCTGCGCCCAGCGCCGATTCCAGGGCGATGCTGCGGATGAATGCCGGGGCCACGTCAGGCTGGCCGGAGATGGTCCGCCAGCGTGTTGACGTCGCGCATCACGCGCATCAATTCCTTGGGGTCGGTGATCCGAATGCCGTAGGCGACTTGCAGGGCCATCGAGATCTGCAACCCGTCAATCGAGTCCAGGGCCAGCCGCGCGTCGGGACCGAACAAGGCTTCGGTATCGGTGAGTTCGTCGACGCCGAGTTCCTGCTCGGTCTCTTCCAGGATTAGCGTCTTGAGTGCGTGCTTGAATGCGGTGTCGTCGGAGCCTTTCATGCGAAATCTTGTCGTAAGCGCCAGGTGGCGATCAGGAAGGTGACCGTGCCGAGCACCAGCAGTGCCAGGCACTCCGGCAGCGTGTCACTAACCGGCGCGTGGCGCAGGATGATGTCCCAATAGCCGTCCAATGCCCAGGACATGGGCGACAGCAAACCTGCGAGTTGCAGTTCCGGCGGCATGACGATGGTGGGGACCATGACCCCGCCCAGCGCGCCGAGCACCAGATTCACCGCGCCGCCCACCGTGGTGGCCTGGGCCGAGGTGCGCGCGAGCACCGCGATCAACAGGGCCACCCCCATGGCCGCCGCGCCGGTGGCGATGGTAATCGGCAGCAGGGCGAGCCAGCGGCCACCGAGTTGCAGTGCTTCGCCGCCGAGCAGCGGAACAATCCAGACGCCCATGGCCAGCATGAGCAGAGCCTGGATCACTGTGACGGTCAGGTACACCGGCAGCTTGGCGAGCAACACGCTTTGATGGGATGCATTGAGCAGCGCCAGTCGCTGCAGGGTGCCTTCCCGGCGCTCGCCCAGCAGGCTGGTGGACAGCGGAAACACGACGAAGAACATCGCGAACACGATCCACGCCGGCACGCTTTGCTGGGTGGCGTCGGGCAGGGTTTCCGAGCGTAGTTCCGATCCGGGGTAGACCACCTGCACCGGTACGGCCTCGGGGCGCGTGGACTCGCGGATTAGCGCGGCCTCGGCTTCGGGCGCGCCAAACAAATCCTCGGTGATGTACTCGGCCCGCAGCCCGATCAGCACACCTTTGAGTTCGGTGATGAACAGGCTGGAGCCGGCCACCGGGAATGCCGGGTCTAGCCGTACTTGGACGAGCGGTTCGCGGTTGTCCGGCGCCAGACGCTCGGCGAGTCCGGCGGCGACATCCACCCGGCCAAAGTAGGGCGGCGCGAAGCCGGCCTCGTCGGCGGGCGCGTCCACGATACGCAGGTGGTCGCTGCGTTCCAGGCGATGCCGAAGCTCCAGCGCGAAGTATCCGCCGTCGGCGTCGCTCCACAGCACCTGCTGCTGCGATGCCTGATGGGTGCCCATCACGTCCCGCAGCGCCAACGACATCACCAGAATGAAGATGGTCGGCATCAGGAACAGCACCAGCAGCCCCTGCGGATCGCGGATCAGGCCGCGGATCTCCTTGTGCATCAGCGCGCGCAGCAATGCGAATCGAGCGCTCATGCCTGATCCGCCGAGGCCGCGGTCGAGCGCATGTGGAAGTAGGCAGCCTCCAGGCTGGAGGTGCCGTATTCGATGCTGCGCACGGTGACGCCGTCGCGTTCCAGCGTGGCGAGGACCGACAGCGCTGATGCGGTTTCCAGCTGCAGCGACTGCGGGCCGATGACCGCATCCGGCCAACGGCTCTGCCATCGCTCGCGGATGGTCGTACCGGGTTCGTCCGTCAGCTGTACCACCAGCAGGCGGGCCGCGTGATGCAGCGCATCGCGCAGCTTGCCCTCGAAGCGGAGCTTGCCGTGATCGATTAGCGCCACGCGGTCGCAGAGCTGCTCGACTTCGGTCAGGTAATGGCTGGTGTAGATGATCGTCGCGCCGCGCGCGTTTTCGCCGCGCAGCACGTCAATGATCAGCTTGCGGGATTCGGCGTCCACGCCCGCCGTGGGCTCGTCGAGCAGCAGCACCGGAGGATGCCCCAGCAGCGCCAGCGACACGTTGAGTCGCTGGCGCATGCCGCCGGAGAGCTGGTCGGCGCGTTTGTTGGCGTGCTCGCCCAGCTCGGTGCTCGCCACGGCAGAGTCCACGGCCTGGTTGAGTGCGCGTCCGCGAAGTCCGGCGGCGGCGCCGAAGGTGCGCAGGTTCTCCGCCACGGTTAGCAGTGGAAAGAATCCAGGGTCCTGCGGGGCGAGCCCGCACAGTTTGCGCGCGGCGGGTAGGGCGGTGGCCAGGTCGAATCCCGCGACCGTGATCTGCCCGGCGTCGGGTTTCAGCAGGCCCAGAATCAGTCGGATCAGGGTGGATTTGCCAGCCCCGTTGGGGCCGATCAGCCCGAACGCGCAACTACCCGGGATGGCCAGGTCGACACCATCGAGGGCGGGTGTGTCAGAATGCAGGTAAACCTTCTTAACACCTTGAATGGTCAAAGAATTATTCATCAAGGGCGTTGCGATTCTGCCTGCGTTGCTGCTGGGGTGGCTGGGCGTGCTGTTCTCGTCGGTGTCCGCCGCGGACGACGGTATCGCACCAGAGCCGGACCGCGAGGCCCAGTTTCGTCGGGCGGATGTGGATAACAACCGAAGCCTGTCGCGCCAAGAGGTGGAAGATGGTCTTCCGCGAATTATCCATGCCCGCTTCGACGAGATCGACCTGAACGCCGATGATCATCTCACGCCGGATGAACTGCGCGCGCTGCAGGAGCGCCAGGCGCAGTTGCGCGAAGAACGCCGGGCGCAGCGCATGCGGGACCTGAAAAGGCGGTGACCGCTGCGCCCGGCCGTGCGGGCTACTCCTGAATCGTGGTCACCCAGCCTGCATCGTCGAATTCAACGATGAAGCGGTTGAATCGATTCGACCAGTAGGTCCACTGGTCCATCCGGTCGGTGTCCGGTGTCACATGCCGTGGCGGCAAGCCGATCGCGAGAATCACGCCGCGTTTGCTCATGCCCTTGAGGGCTTTGCCTTTGCGTATTCCCTCTTGATCGATGGCGGACAGCGAGGCCGGCTCATTCTCCGGACAGGAGAACCCGAAGAACCGCTTCAGATGATCCGGGAACGGCTCGGCCGCGGCCTTGTGGTAGATGTAGTGGTACTGGCGCCCGGTGTCTTGCACCGTGAAGACCATCACGTCGCTCTGGACCTCGTCGACCGTCACCGCAGTGCAAAGCGGAATCAGGCCAGCCTGCTGGTAATTCACCGCGTAAAGCCGCTTGGCAGCCTCATCCGGGTGCAGGTTGGTCTTGGTGTACACCGTGGCGCCGACCATGTCGCGGTCGCCGTCCTTGAGTTCGACCGATGAACAGCCTGCGACTAGTACGGCCGCGGCCGCGGCCGCGCCCAGGCAGAGCGTCTTTAACGTCATTGCATTTCCCCTTGGTTGTGGATTCGACACGGTCATGCGGCGCGAGCGTCTTGTCGGCTCGTTGTGCCGCCTCCACGGGTCCCACCCGAATGTGCTGACCGTCGCAATGAAGTTAATGATTTTACGTTTTGTTTCCGAGCGTTTTGTCACAAGCCTCGCTAGAATTACGCGCGGGGAATACGCTTTTCCAGGCATCGGATGCGCATCGGCGATGACATCGCCGAATCCCAGGGAATCCACGCTTGACGCCGCGACGGCGGATCGGTCAGCCGATCCGTGAGCGCGCAGGCGCTTCATCGACTCACACCAACACGCCACGCCAGATTCTTCATGCCCGTCCTCTCCATCACCGCGGCCACGGTCACCAGCAGCCTGGGCGCCGGCCTGTCTGCTCACGAGGCCGCCCTGCTGGCGGGGCGCAGCGGTTTGCAGCCTGCGGCATCGACGCCCGGCTACACCCATGCCCCTGGCTGGCTCGGCGCGGTCGAGTCGCTGGATGCGATCCAGCTCCCGGCGGGCAGCGCCGCATTTGATTGCCGTAATAATCGCCTCGCCTGGCATGGGTTGAATCAGGACGGGTTTGCCGATCGGGTCGGCGATGCCGTCCGGCGTTACGGCGCCGGTCGGGTCGGCGTGTTTCTCGGCACCAGCACCTCCGGTATCGCGCAGACCGAGCAGGCCTACCAGGCCGCGGCGGCGTCTGACTTCGATGCGCTGCCCGGCTGGTACGACTACCGCCACACCCACAACGTGCATTCGGTTAGCGCCTTCGTGGCCTCGGCGCTGGGCGTGGATGGTTTCAGCCAGACCATCTCGACGGCCTGTTCATCCAGCGCCAAGGTGTTCGCGGCCGCCGCACGGGCTATCCGGGCGGGAGTCTGCGATGCGGCGGTCGTCGGTGGCGTGGACACGCTATGCGAAACCACCTTGTTCGGTTTTCATGCCCTGCAGTTGGTGTCGCCACGGGCCTGCCGCCCGGCAGATGCGATGCGTGACGGGATCTCCATCGGCGAGGCCGCCGGTTTCGCCCTGCTCGAACGGCCGGAGATCGCCGCGCCCTGGCAGTTGCTGGGCTATGGCGAGAGCAGCGATGCCCACCATATGTCGACACCCGACCCCGACGGTGCGGGCGCCCGTCTGGCCATGCAGCAGGCCCTGCAACAGGCGGAGCTGGATGCCGGATCGGTGGACTACGTCAACCTGCACGGCACCGGCACGCCGGCGAACGATCGTGCCGAGGCCCGCGCGGTGGAAGCCCTGCTCGGTCGGGAGGTTCCATGCAGCTCGACCAAGGGCTGGACCGGTCACTGCCTCGGTGCCGCGGGCATCCTCGAAGCGGTGGTCGGATTGCTGGCGATTCGCGCCGGTTACGTGCCGCAAAGCCTGAACACCGAGTCCATTGATCCCGATATCGGCATCACCATCCCGTTGACCGGCCAGGCGAGGCCGGTTCGGCATGTGCTCAGCAATTCCTTTGGTTTCGGGGGCAGCAATTGCAGTCTGTTGCTGGGGGGCGGCGCATGAGTGTGTTGACTGCCCACGTCGCCGGGGTGGGCGTTTTCGCGCCCGGCTGGCCGGATTGGGCCAGCGCACGCGCCGGCCTGCGCGGCGACGTGGCGATCCCGATACCGGAGGACATCGACCGGTATCCGCCACCGGCCGGCCTGCCCCGCAACGAGCGCCGCCGCACCTCCCCGATCACGCGGATCGCCTTTGCCGCCAGCGAAGATGCACTGGCGAACACCGATTGCGCGCGCGGTGATTTGCGTAGCGTGTTCGCGTCCTGCAGCGGCGACATGGATATCGTCGACGACATCTGTCGGGCGCTCACGGAGCAGCCGGTCGCATTGTCTCCGACGCAATTCCACAATTCGGTGCACAACGCCTCGGCGGGTTATTGGGGCATTGCCAACCAGGCGCGGGCCGCATCGACGAGCCTGTCGGCCTTCGACGCCAGCTTCGCGGCCGGCCTGATCGAGGCCTCGCTGCAAGTGAACGAATCATCCGGCGAACCGGTGTTGCTGGTCTGTTTTGACGTGATGACGCGCCCGCCCTTGGCGCTGGCGCGACCGGTTCCGTTTCCGTTTGCTGTCGCCATGCTGTTGTCCGGTGATCCATTGCGCAGTCTGGGCCAACTGCGACTTGATCCTGCCGCCCCTCTGGGCGAGTCTCGAATGCAGGGAGCGCTCGAACCACTTCGCACCGCCAACCCGGCCGCGCGCGCATTGCCGTTGCTGGAGCTGGTCGCGCGCGAGGTGCCGGGCGAGGTGGTGACCCCGATGCCGTCGGGGAAATGGGGGCTCGGCATGTCGTACCAACCCAAGTCATGAACACGCGTTCGGAGGTTTCGACGCGCGGCGCGTGGGTCGCCCCGTTTGGGGGGTCGCTGAATCGTGCCTGGCGTATTTTCGCCACCGGACTGGCGTTCACCGTGTTTGGACTAGGCGGCATCTGCGTGGGTCTGCTGGTATTCCCGCTGGTCGTGCTGTTAACCCGAGACCGGACGCGGGTGCATCACCGCATGCAGTTCGTGATCCACTGCGTCATGCGTCTGTTCGTGGAGCTGATGCGCACGCTGCGGCTGATGACCTACTCCATCGAGGGCGCCGAAAAGCTGCGCGAGCCGGGGCAGATCATCATCGCCAACCATCCGACGCTAATCGACGTGGTGATGGTCTTGTCGCAGGTGCCGCGGACCAGCTGCGTGGTCAAGGATTCGCTGTTCCGCAATCCGTTCACCGGCGGTCCGGTCCGCGCCGCGGGCTATGTGCCGAATGTGGATTCCGCGCGGCTGGTCGACCGCTGCGCCGAGGTGCTCGATGACGGCCAGACGCTGATCATCTTTCCCGAAGGTACGCGCACCCGCCCTGGCGAGCCGGTGCGGCTACAGCGGGGCACGGCCAATATCGCCTTGCGTGCCCGCAAGTCGTTGCGACCGATCATGATCGATTGCCAGCCGAGCACGCTCACCAAGGGCTTGCCCTGGTATTCGGTCCCGGCGCGCCGGTTTCATATTTCGCTACGCGTCGGCGAGCCGATCGACATCGAACCCTTTCTCGATGCGGATTCGAGCCGGGCGATGTCGGCGCGAAAGCTGACGGGCCATCTCGAAGCCTTTCTCGAACACCATCGGCATGCTCATCGTCTCGATTGAGCGGCCCCCCGGCCCACAGCGGAAGTTCTTCACATGTCGGAATCCCGAATGACCCATAGTTGCGATGTCGCCGTGATCGGCGGTGGGCCGGCTGGCTCCACCGCTGCCTACGCACTGGCGAAAAAAGGTTGGCGGGTCGTGCTGTTCGAAAAGGAACGGCACCCGCGGTTTCACATCGGTGAGTCGCTGCTGCCGATGAACCAGCCGGTGTTCGAGCAAATCGGTGTGCTCGACGAGGTGGAGCGCATCGGTGTGTACAAGCCTGGCGCCGAGTTCTACGACGTGGACCCCAAGCAGCCGCCACACCGCTTCTATTTTCGGGATGCGCTGGACAAGAATTTCCCCGATGCCTACCAGGTACGTCGCGATCAGCTGGATGAGGTGCTGCTGCGCAACTGCGAGCGCAATGGGGCGACGGTCTGCGAGGAGTCACGGGTCACGGCGGTGGACTTCGCCGCCGACGGGGCGGGCGCGACCCTGGCGGTCCAGCCCAAACAAGGCGATGCGCAGACCTGGGCCGCGCGCTATGTCGTGGATGCCTCCGGGCGCGACGCCATGCTGGGCGGCAAGTTCGGCATCAAGCGCAAGAACCAGCGGCATGCCAGCGCCGCGATCTTCGGCCATTTCGACGGCGTGCCCCGCAATCCCGGACCCGAAGCCGGCCTGATCAGCGTCTGCTGGTTCGAACACGGCTGGATCTGGTTCATCCCGTTACCCGACGGAATGATGAGCGTGGGTGCGGTGTGCAGCCCGGCCTACCTGAAGACACGACGCGGCAGCACCGAGGACTTTCTCGCGCAGACCATCGCAATGACGCCGCCGCATGTGCAGCAGCGAATGGCTGATGCGAAGCTGGTGGGCGAGGTGCGCGCGGCGGGCAATTACTCCTACCAGTGCGAACGTATGTGCTTTCCCGGCGCGATTCTCGTTGGCGACGCCTGGGCCTTTGTCGACCCGGTGTTCTCTAGCGGCGTGCTGCTCGGCATGCGAGCTGCGCTGCGCGGGGCCGATTACGTGGATGCCGAGCTGCGTGGCGCGCCCGAGGCGGTGGCGTTACGCGAATCCTTCGAGCGGATCTCACGCCGCAGCGTCAAGGATTTCACCTGGATGATCGCCCGCTTCAACTCGCCGGGCATTCGGCATCTGTTCACCAATCCGGGCAATCCGTGGCGGGTGCAGGAAGCGGTCACCTCGCTGCTCGCCGGCGACGTGGAGCGGGACAACGGCGTGCGACCGCGGCTGATGTTCTTCCGTGGGCTCTACTACTTCTTCAGCGTGCTGCAGCTGCCGGCCGCGATTCGAGAATGGTTTCGCCGGCGCGCGCGTGTGCGGGTGATGCTGAACTCCGATACCGGTGCTGCGCCGGAAGCCTGAGCCCTAGGCGGCGGACGGGCCTGCGGCAAACGCCTCGATGCGGTCGACGAGAATCTTCGGCGAGGGATAGCTCATCTCGCCGGTTTTCGTATCCACCGCCACCTGCGTGGTGGCCGCCTTGGTCAGCAGCTCGCCGGTGTCGGCATTCTCAATCCGATAGCTCAGCTTGAACCGGAATTCGACTTCATCAACGGTGATGAGAATGCGCAGCCGGTCGCCGAATGTGCAGCCCTTGGAATAGCGGATTTTCAGATCCACCACCGGCCAGGCGTAGCCGGAGTCGTACATGTCCAGATAGGTGTAGCCGATCCGCTCGAGCAATTCGCAGCGCGCGATTTCCATGTAGCGGATGTAATGCCCGTGCCAGGTCACGCCCATCATGTCGGCGTCGTGAAACGGAACGGTTAGCAGGGTTTCGTGTTGGTGCATGCGCGAAGGTTATTGGAGGCCCGGCGTGGCTGCCTGTCGTGGACGTGTGTTGTCGGGGTCCGGGAACGGTAGAATTAACCGTTATCACCTTATCGAATTGTTCGCGCAATGCAGAATTCACTGTCCCAGTCCGAACTGGATATCGCCTCCCTGCTGGTCGAGACCCTGAACCTGGAGGACGAATCCCCAGAAGACATCGAGCCCGAGGCGTCGTTGTTTGGCGCCGACGAGACCGGGCTGGGGCTGGATTCCATCGATGCCCTGGAAATCGCACAGGCCATCGCCCAGAAGTACGGGGTTCAGATCCGGGCCGATGACGCCCGCAATAAGGATATTTTTCGGTCCTTGCGGTCGTTGACGGAGTTCGTGGTCGCCAACAAGGACTGACCATGCGCGCCCTCTGGCTCGCCTATCCACTGCTCGTGCACGCGGCGATCGTCACCGAATACAACGGTTTGTACGCCGCTGCCCTGGTGTTGCTGTTGCTCATGAGTCTGTCCGGCGCCCTGCTGCGGCGCCGGCCCTGGGCGCTGGCAACGGCGTTGCTGGGGACTGCCGGACTGATCTGGGTCAGCCTGTCGGGATTGGCGATTTATTTTCTCTATCTGCCGCCCGTGCTGATGAACGGGTTTCTGTGCGTGTTTTTCGCACAAAGCCTGACGGCGGGACGCACGCCGATTATTTCATTCATGGCGCGCAAGATTCGTGGCGAGGCCCTGCCCGAACCACTGGTCCGCTACACCCGCAGGCTGACCGCGTTCTGGAGCCTTTTTTTCGCCGTGATGGCGCTGATCAGCATCTTGCTGGCGATCGGGGCCAGTGACGAGGTCTGGTCGCTGTTCACGAATTTCATCAGCTACCTGATTGTCGCGGCGGTGTTTGTGCTGGAGTTCTTCCTGCGCCGGCTAATCGTTCCGAACGAGGCGCACACCTCGATTCGCGACTACCTGCGCGGCCTGGCGAAGACCGACGTGCGCGACATTCGATGACCGCCCGCCCGAAAACCGGCGTGTGGCAGCGGTCCGATGGTGCGGTTTGGTCAGTTGACGCCGCCTTTGCCCGAGCGAGTCGGTTGGTCGCGACGTTGCCAGACCGTCCGCTGCTCAATCTCTGCATTGACCGGTTGGATTTCGTCACCGTGCTGCTGGCCAGCGCGATGCGGCGTCAACCCTGCCTGCTGCCCAGCGCCGACTCGGCGAGTGCGCTGGAAGCGGTCAGGGCCGGTTACCCCGATGCCATCGAAATCCGATGCGTCGACGATGCCCGGACCCCCGTCAGCGACGCCGGTTGGCGTGCCGTGCTGGATTACGCCGGCACCGCCACCGTGGCGTATACCTCGGGCAGTACCGGGATGCCCAAGCCCGTCGCCAAAACCTGGCCGACGCTGCTGGGCGATGCCGCCTGTCTGGTCGCCGCGCTGGCGCGCCACGGGGTGAGCGACGGCACCGGGGTGGTCGCCACGGTGCCGCCGCAGCATATGTATGGATTGGAAACGACCGTGCTCACGGCGCTGGCCGCCCCTTATGTCGTGTACGCCGGGCGGCCATTCTTCCCGGCGGATATTGCTGCCGCGCTGGCAAGCCTGCCCGGTCCCCGCATGCTGGTCAGCACGCCGGTGCATCTCAAGGCCTTGCTGAATAGCGACATCGCCGTGCCGGCCGTTGATGTCGTCGTGTCGGCGGCGGCGCCGTTGCCGACCGCTTTGGCCGAGCGACTGCAGATACGGCTGGCATGCCGTGTCGTCGAGATCTACGGCAGCACGGAAACCGGCGCGATCGCCAGCCGCGAGCCCACCGCGGACGAGACCTGGAACCTGTTTCCGGGAGTCCGTTTCGACGCCAGCCACGCACGGCTGCAATGCGATCATCTGCCGGCCGGCACCGCCATACAGGACCGGCTCGAGGTGTTGTCCTCGGAGCGGTTCCGGCTGCTTGGGCGCCCGGACGACATGATCAAGGTGGGTGGCAAGCGCTTTTCGAAGCAGGCGCTCACCGAAGCCCTGCTGAGCGTCGACGGTGTCGAGGACGCAGCGGTGACGATATTGGACGCGGCCGACCGCGTGGCGGCGGTGGTCGTCGCGCCCGGTGTGGACGCCGCGGCGATTCGCAGTGCATTGGCCTTGCGGGTCGATCCGGTCTTTATTCCGCGGCCGCTGCGTCATGTCAGCGCGATTCCGAAAACGCCGACCGGAAAACCCGCCGCCGCCGCGCTGCGCGAGCTGCTGGCAGGGGCGTCGTGATCAGGCGCTGCGCCTGGGTGGCGGTCCTGTGGTTGTGGGGGCTTACTGCGGCGGCGTCCGAGCTGGATGTCGTGACCGCTCAGCTGGCGCAGGAATCCATCGTGACCGGTCAGTTCACCCAGCAGCGTCGCGTGGCATCGCTGCCGTTTCCGCTGGTCTCGTCCGGTGAGTTCGTGTTGCAGCGCGAGCAGGGACTTTACTGGCATGTGCTGACTCCGGCCGAATCGGAACTGCGCATCCGCGACGGGCAGGTGCAGGAGCGGATTGGGGGCGAGGCGTCCACGTGGGCCGCGCCGCCGCTGGGCGAGCAGGGCAACCGGATGACCGCCCGACTGCTCACCGATCTGCTGTCCGGCCGATTCGCCTCGCTGGACGGACTGTTCGCGCTGACGGCCGATACGAGCGATGACGGCTGGCGCGTCCGGCTGGTGCCGCGCTCCGAGGCCTCCGCCGCCTATCTGCACGCCATCAGTGTCTCCGGCGGTGCGCATGTTGATCGGGTGGTGCTGGACCACGGGGCCGGCGAAACTACGACCATCCGCCTGGACACGGCACCCGCTCGTGAGCTGACGCCGCGCGAACGCGACATTCTGGGGCCGCCCTGATTGAATCGCGCCGCATTCCTTCACCGCGCCGGGCTGGCTGTTTGGCTGGGCATGATCGCCCTGGCCGGTCTGCTGGTCGGACTCGCCTGGATCAATGGGCAAGGCATCGAGACCGACATCCGCCGGGCCTTTGGGGTGACGGCAACGGATGATGTTGACCGCTGGCTGGAGGATCAGACGGCGGCGTCACTCGGCGAAACCATGGTGCTGCTCGGGCATGCGGAACGGGATCAGTTGCGCGTTGCGGTGCGGGCCGCCCGCGAATTTGTCGACAGCAGCGAGGTTTTGCAGCGCCAGCCGTGGGCCCGGCCGCCTCCGGCCGATTCGCTGCTCGCTCACCGTGGACATCTGCTGTCCGCTGGCGACTGGCAGCGTGTTCAGCATGCCACCGCGAGCAATATAGCCGCCGAGGCGCTGCGCCGGCTCTATGCGCCGACAGGCATGGCGTCCAGCCTCGGCTTCGACGCCGACCCCTTCGGCACCCTGGGTCGCTTTGCCTCCAGCCGCTGGCCCGATGCCGGCTTCGAGCTGGACGGCGATATCCCGATCAAGGCCGGTCAGGGTGTCGACTGGGCGGTGCTGCGGCTGTCGACCGGCGCGCAAACCTTCGGGCTGGAGGGCGCCCGCCATACGGTAGCGGCGCTGGATGCGCTGGCTGCGGCCGTCACCGCGGTGGTGGCTGACGCGCGCTATCTGGACCTGAGCGTCAGCCGGCATACCGACCGCGCAGCCGAGCAGTCGAAGCGGGAGATGAGCCGTATCGGTGTGCTGTCCATCATCGCCATTACGCTGTTGCTCGGCTGGCTGTTTCGCCACCCCGGTCCCTTGGTGCTCACCGTGCTCAGCATTGCCTCGGGCATGCTCATCGGGTTTGCCGCGGTGTCGCTGCTATTTCCGCGGTTGCATTTGATCGCGATGGTGTTCGGCGCTGCGCTGATCGGGATCGCGGTGGACTACGCCCTGCATCTGCTGATCGCGCCCGGCGATGGCCAGCAGCGGCTGCGCGCGGTGATGCCGGGCATTTCACTGGGTTTGCTGACGACCTGCGTCGCCTTCGCCGGATTGCTGATGGCGCCCTTCGAGAGTCTGCGGCAGGTGGCGGTATTCGCCATGTTCGGGCTCGGCGGGGCCTGTCTGACGGTGTTCTGCGTACTGCCGCGATGGCTGCGAGCCGATGGCCTCAAGCCGCGCGAGGCCGGGTTGGAATTCGCCGAGCGCCTGCTGGCCGGCCGGCCGAAGTCCGACCGCTGGGCCGTGCTCTGGATCGTGGGCCTGCTGGGTGTGGGCGCGGCCGGACTATTGCAGTTGCAGACCAGGGACGATTTGCGCGCCATGTATTTTTCGCCGCCGGAATTGATAGCGCAGGCGCGGACCGTACGCGCCATTGTCGGAGGCTGGGATGCCTCGCAAATGCTGGTGGTCCGAGCCGCGGAGCGGCAATCGTTGCTGGAGTCGCTGGAGCGGCTGGAACCGGGTCTCGATGATCTGAAGCGCCGTGGCGTGCTACGCGACTACCTGCATGTCGCGCGGTCCCTGCCGTCGCAGCGGCGCCAGCAGCTCGTCCACGATCGCCTGGATGCCCTGGTGTACGCGCCGGGGCAGGCGCTGGATCAGCTCGCCGCCGACCTGAACGCACCCGACACCTGGGCGCAGTCCCGGCGCGCCGCATTCAACGACAGCACGCCGCTGCGCTTTGATGGCTGGCGCGAGGACATGGCCGGCACGCCGTACCCGGATCTGATCGCGCCGCTGGCGGATGCCTGGGTGGGGCTGGTGCGGGTGAGTGACGTGGGCGATGTCGAGGCAGTCGTGCAATGGGCAGCGGCACAGAGGGCGTCGGGCGTGGATGTTCGATGGCGGGACACGATTGCGGCGGCACAGCGGCAACTGGCCGCGGCGCGGCAGGGCGCTGCGCGTGTGCTTGTGCTCGCAGCGGCCGCGGTGCTGTTGGTACTTGGGCTGCGCTACGGCACTCGAGGCGCCGTGACCGTGGCGCTCCCGTCGCTGCTGGCGGTGGTCGGCACGCTGGGCCTGTGCGGCTGGCTGGGGCAGCCATTCACCGTGTTTCGACTGTTCGCGCTGCTGCTGGTCATCGGCCTGTCCATCGACTACGCGGTGTTTGCCCGTGAAGCCGGCAGTCATGCCAGTCCGACCTTGTTGGCCATTGCGCTCTCGGCGTTGACCACCTTGCTGTCCTTCGGTTTGCTGGGCTTGAGTTCCACGCCGGCGCTTGCGGAGTTCGGATCGACCGTGGTGCTGGGAGTGGTGATCGCGCTGGCGTCCACCTGGTTGCTCTGGCGGCGCCAAGGCGTGGCGGCATGAGGCGGCGGAGTATCGGGGCATCTCTGCTCGCCGCGCTGTGGCTGACAGGCTGCGCGGGCTTGCCCCGACCGGCGCCCTGTCCACCGATTCTGCCGCCGCAACCGGTGGCCGGCTGGTCGGGTGCCCAATCACAGGCCGAGGTGATTACGTTGCTCGGGCCGGATGGCCACCGTCGCCAGTTGCTGGTGGTCGGAGAGCGGTCACCGCAACTATTGCGTTTGCGCGGCTTTAACCTGATTGGCTTGGAACTGTTCCGTCTGGATCACCACGAGGGCAGCCCCGAGATCGTCTGGCTGACGGGCGAAGCACCGGCCCTGGATGCCCGCGTGCTGGTGTCGGATTACCAGTTGGTGCACTGGCCGGCCGACTCGCTGGCTGGGCGGCTGGATAAGGGTCGGTGGCGCCTGGACCACGACACGCGATCACGCCGGTTGTACTGCCGCGACATGTTGATCGCGGAGGTGCAGTTCGCAGCGGACGGCAGTGCCCGGTTGTTCAATCACCAACTGGGTTATACGCTTGAAATCCGACCGGTCCCGGCGTCGGCCGAACCGATACCCGACGCGAGCTGATTCGCGAGCCACCGTCGCGCCTTTCCCGTTGTCTATGCACGCGCTTTCCATTCCAGAGCTGCCCTGTGCGGCCGAACCCTATCTCCCGCACGATGCGCCCATGGCGTTGATCGACGAGATCGTCAGCGTGTCGGAAGGCAGCCTGGAAGCTGTCGTCGCCATCCACCCCGCCTGCCAGTTCGCGGCGCAGGACGGCGTGCCCGTGTGGGTCGGCGTCGAATACATGGCGCAGGGCATCGCGGCCTTCGGTGGCGTGCTGGCGCGCAGCCGGGGTGAGCCGGTCAAGATCGGCTTTCTGGTCAGCGCCCGGCGCGTGAGCTGCGCGGTGGACAGTTTCAACTTTGGCGACCGGTTGCGTGTCGTCGTGCAGGAGGTCCACATGCCGGACGATGGTCTCGCCACCTTCGATTGCCGGATTGTCCAAGACGGCGATGAACTCATGACCGCCCGCATCAACGTCTACCAGCCGGCCGACCCGATCAAATACCTGGAACAGGGCCTATGAACGACCGTCGTCAATCCATTCTGATCACCGGCGCCAGTCGCGGGATTGGCCAGGCGGCCGCGCTGCGACTGGCTGCCGACGGCTACGAGGTGGTGGTGAACTATCGCCAGCGGGATGCCGAGGCCCAGGCCGTCATCGACGCCATCCGCGCCGACGGCGGGCAGGCGCGGCTGCTGCGCTTTGATGTCAGCGACCGCGGCGCTGCGCGCGAGGCGATTGAAGCCGACGTGGCGGCGAACGGCGCGTACTACGGCGTTGTGTTGAGTGCGGGTGTGTCCAGCGACGGCGCGTTTCCCGCCCTGGGCGAAGCCGACTGGGACCGGGTGATCGATACCAATCTCGGCGGTTTTTACAACGTGCTGCATCCGCTGATCATGCCGATGATCCGACGGCGTGCCCCCGGACGCATTGTCGCGCTCACCTCGGTGTCCGGCCTGATGGGGAATCGCGGGCAGGTGAACTACAGCGCCTCCAAGGCCGGAATCATCGGCGCGGCCAAGGCGCTTGCGGTCGAGCTGGCAGGCCGCAAGATCACCGTGAACTGCGTGGCGCCCGGCCCGATCCGCACCGAAATGATCGATGGCGCACCGCTGGAGGAAATTGTGAAGCTCATTCCCGCCAAACGTGTCGGCGAACCTGAAGAGGTCGCGGCGTTGATCGCATTTTTATGTTCCAAGGACGCCGGCTACATCACCCGACAGGTGATTTCGGTGAACGGAGGCATGCTTGGCTGACCTGCAACGCGTGGTCGTCACCGGCGCGGCCGGGTTCTGTCCGCTGGGCGGCAGCTGGGATGAGATCGCCGATGGTCTGGCGACCCATCGAAGCGGTATCCGCCGCATGGACGATTGGGATCGCTACACCGACATGCGCACGCGCCTGGCGGGCGAGGTGCCGGCATTCGAACTGCCGCCGACCTACACGCGCAAGAAGATCCGCACCATGGGTCGGGTCGCCAAGCTGGCCGTGCGCTCTACCGAACTGGCGCTGGAACAGGCCCGGTTTGATCTGCAGGCGGCCGATCTGACGCAGATTGGTGTGGCCTATGGGTCATCCAGCGGCTGCACGGCGGCCACGCAGGAACTCAGCCGCTTCGTTGGCGGCGACGGGCGCGGCGAAGTGAGCTCCACCAGCTACCTGCGGATGATGCCGCACACCACGTCGGCCAACATCAGCATGCATTTCGGCCTGAAGGGGCGGAACATCCCGACGTCCAGCGCCTGCACCTCGGGCAGCCAGGCGATTGGCTATGCGTTTGAGGCGATCCGCTTCAACCGCGTCGACGCCATGGTCGCCGGTGGCTCGGAGGCGCTTTGCGTGTCGCAGGCCGTGGTCTTCGATCTGCTGTACGCCACCAGCATCAAGAATGACACCCCCACGCAGACGCCCTCGCCGTTCGACCGTGACCGCGACGGACTCGTGATTGGCGAGGGTGGCTGCACGCTGGTGCTGGAATCACTGGAATCCGCGCAGCGGCGCGGGGCGCCGATTCTCGCCGAAATCGTCGGCTACGGGGCCAGTTCTGACGGCGGGCATGCCACGCGGCCGAATCAGGACATGATGGCCGCCGCGATGCGGCTCGCGCTTCGGGATGCCGGCGTCTCGGCACAGGACATCGGGTTCGTCTGTGCCCACGGCACGGCGACGGACCATGGTGACATTGCCGAAAGCCGCGCCACGGCGGAGGTTCTTGGACACAAACCGTTCGCCTCCTACAAGGGGCACATGGGCCACACGCTGGGCGCATGCGGCGCGCTGGAGTCATGGTTTGCGATCGAAATGATGAATCGGGATCGCTTCGATCCGACGCTGAACCTGAAAAATCCCGACCCCGAATGCGGAGATGTGGACTACGTCATGAACCAGAGCCGGGATATCCGGACCGAGTACGTGATGAACAACAACTTCGCTTTTGGGGGCGTGAACAGTTCGCTAGTATTTCGCCGGTGGCATTTTTGATTGATCACCAGGGAGTTCCAACCTCATGACGAGACAGATTCTTGCGGCAACACTGATGGCGTTGCTCGCGCTGCCGGTTGGTATGGCTCAGGCACGTGATGAGCACTCGACCTTTCCGCTGGAGGATTTCTTCGCTCGGGAAGACGTGCAAAACCGCCTCGGCAACGAGGTCAAGTTCTACTTTGGCGAACAGAGTCATCCCGCGGTGGCTTCACGCCTTGGCGAGTACCAGTCAAACAAGAAAACCAACGCGTTCAACAAGACGGATCAGGAAGCCTGCGAATGGGCCTTGTTCTCCGCAATGTTGTCGCTGCGGGACCGAGCGTTGCAGCTGGGCGGCGATGCCGTCGTCAACATCACCAGCAATTATCGCAACACGCCGTTCACGTCCAAGACGGAGTACATGTGTGGCGCGGGCAATGTTCTGGCGGGTGTGACGATGAAGGGCGAGGTCGTCAAGTTCGAATAGCGGTCGTGTCGGCGGGCTGGGATTCCGGTTCGCCGATCGCACCCGGGGCCGCGAGCGGCCACAGACCCTCGATTTCCAGCAGCAGGTCGCGCCGGCAGATCTCGCCACGCAGCGGGATCACCGGCGTCTCCCTGCCCCAATGCCCCTGGATGCGTTCGATGAGTTCATCTGCGGGCACGCCAGGGCGCGTGTAGGCGCGCAGCGCTGCCGGAGCGGCAGCGACATCCGCCCGCTGCGTCAGGCTGGCGAGGTTCCGATGGGTTTCATCCAGTTGCCGCCGCCAGTCGCCCTCGTGGCGGGTTTCATGCCCAACGATGCTCGCGGTGCCCGACACGATGAGGGCCCCGCCGGCGGCATTGTTGACCTTGGCGGCGCGGGCAAATGACGGGCTGGCTGGGCCGTATTGCCGGGGGTAGCGGTAGGCGCTGATCTGCCGCGGATTTTCGACCGGCTCACAGGGAGCCGCGCCCGCGATGAACATCAGAAATACCTGTGCGGCCTCGCAGCCGATGGCGGTTGCCGGGGGCAGCGCCTGTTCCGGAAGCGCAGATTCCCGCAGTGCGCGGTGGCGGCCCAGGCTGAAACGCCGATAGCGTTCGTCATCGCCCTCGCCGTCGTTAATGTCGGAGAAGAAATTCCATACGCGCCAGAGACGTTGGTGGTTCTGTTGGCCTAGCCAGGCCAGCAACTCGGCATAGGCTCGATGCGCGAGGGTTTCGATGTCCTCGCCCTGATCTTCGAGTATCAGGCTGCCGATGGTTTCGCTGTCGGTTCGGGCGTAATGAATAGCGCCACTGGTGCCTGTGGTGACCGGGCCGGATGGACTGGTCCAGACTTCGCGATACGGTGTATCCGCCGCCAGCGGCGTGACAATATGCCGGGCATCGGTGGGGCGTTCGCCAGGGTTGGCATCAAAGTCGACCACGGCCAGCACGTCGGGCCGGTCGAGCAGGCATTCGCGATTGAGGGTGGTTGTCTGGACGGTCAGCATGGGTCGCAGCCCCGTCGTGCCGGGAGGTGATGGCCAAGCTGTTTGCAGCGAGGCCAGCGTCCGGCGCGAGGGATATCGAAGTCTTGAATCAGTGAACAGAGTGTCGCGTGAGCGAACAGTGGAGATCTTACCAAGAGCGGGGCAGCGGGTTCTGGATTCGATCCGTGTTCTGGTTCGGTGTGCGTCTGGGGCGCCCCGCCACCCGCTGTGTGCTGTGGCCGATTGTCGCGTATTTCCTGCTGACCGGTCGCGCAGCCCGGCGGGCGTCGCGAGATTTTCTGCGCGTCGCGTTGCGGCGGCCCGTGCGCTGGGGCGACCAGTGGCGACATTTTTTCTATTTCGCCGCCACCATTCTGGACCGGCTTTATTTTTATGCTGGCCGCACGGCCGCGTTCGACGTGAGGGTGGATGGCGCCGAACTATTTGATCCGATTCTGGAATCCGGCCGCGGGGCCTTGTTGCTCAGCGCCCATTTCGGCAGTTTCGATGCCATGCGCGTGGCGGCCGAGCAGCGGGAGGATGCGTTTTCCCTGCGCATCCTGATGGACTTGTCGCATAGCGAGGCGCTGAACAAGGCGCTGCGGGCGGTTAATCCGGCGTTTCTGGACGCCATCATCGATTCATCGCAGGCGGCCAATGAGCTGGGCTTGCGCATCCGCGAAGCAGTTGCGGAAGGCGATGTCGTCGGCCTCATGGCCGATCGCGTCAACAGCGCACAGGAGCGCAGCGTCGACTGCCGGCTGTTCGATCGCGCCGTGCGGGTGCCGGCCACCCCGTGGCTGCTGGCGGCTGTCCTGCGGGTGCCGGTGATTCTTGGCCTGTGTACCTACGAAGGCGCCAATCGCTATCGGGTGTCGTTCGAACTGCTTCATCCAGGCGGGGAGGCCATCGGCTCGCGTCAGCGCATGGATTTCGTGCAGCTACAGGCGCAGGGGTATCTGGACCGGATCGAGGCGCATGCCCGGCGCAATCCCTACAACTGGTTCAATTTTTACCCGTACTGGTCCAGGGCTTGATCGCCGGGCCAAGGCCCATTCGTCGCCACAGCATGATGACAAACAGCCGGGCATGCATGAACGAGATGCGGGCGTTGTCGCGCAGCATGCGAAAGTGCGAAACGCCGTCTTCCGGATAACGGACACGGGTGGGCACGCTAATGATTTGCGCGCCGTCCCAGTAGGCGTGAACGATGATGTCGGTGTCGAACTCCATGCGGTTGCCGATCCGGCATTGCCGCATCAGCTGGCTGGTCGAGGGCACCGGATAGAGTCGGAAGCCGCACATCGAATCCTGAATCTGCAGCGACGCGGTGTTAATCCACACCCAGACATGCGTCAGGTAGCGCCCGTACAAACGCAACCTGGGGACCGAGTCATCGTAAATCGGCACTCCGGTGACCACGGCTTCCGGATGCAGTCGGCTTTGTTCCAGCAGCTTCGGCAGGTCGGCGGGGTCGTGCTGGCCATCGGCATCGATTTGCAACACATGGGTAAAGCCCGCCTGCTCGGCGCAGGCCAGGCCATGGCGGAACGCGGCGCCCTTGCCCTGGTTGAGCGGCAGCCGTTCGAGATGTACCCAGCTGGATTCGGCACCCGCCAGCGCATCGAG
This sequence comes from Abyssibacter sp., assembly GCF_964229365.1. Lineage (NCBI taxonomy): Bacteria > Pseudomonadati > Pseudomonadota > Gammaproteobacteria > Chromatiales > Oceanococcaceae > Abyssibacter > Abyssibacter sp. Next base: position 27,046 of record NZ_CAXRDQ010000024.1, read on the forward strand.
AATCGTTGCGCAGTCAGCCGAGCTGCCATCGTCGATCAGCCAGCAGGGGAGGCCGAACGAGCGCAGTCGATCGATGACGCCGGCGATTGCGCCACCATGGTTGAACACCGGAATGACGATGCAGGGGCGAAACGCGTCCGCATCGGGGCTGATATGTGGCATCCCGTCAGCGCCAGTTGATGCGGCCACTGGCATAAAGCGTTTCGTGACACGCGTAGCTGAACCGGGTGGAAGCGGCCTCGGCGTTGTCGGCCAGTTCCAGTGTCACGGTGTCGTCAGGCATCAGCACATGATGAAACTTGAGATTCGCGATACTGGCGACTTTCGGCTCGTGGCCGAATGCCGCGCAGGCCCGCCGGATCGCCCAATGCGTGAGGGCGACACCGGGGACGATCGGCGCTTGCGTGAAATGGCCGGCGAAATACGCCAGGTCGGTCGGAATGCGGAGCTGATAGCGACGCAGGGCGCCATCGCCGCTGCGGTCCAGTTCGACCGGTTCGATCGGCTGTCCGTCGGCCACGGGATCAGGCGCTGATCATCTCGTCAACGGCGTCGACGATGTCCTGCACGGTACGCACGCTTTTGAACTGTTCCGGCTCGACCGCCTTGCCGGTGATCTCCTTCAGGCGCACGACCAGATCGACGGCGTCGATACTGTCGATGTCGAGGTCCTCATACAACCGGGCCTGCGGCGTGACTTTCTCGGGTTCGATTTCGAACAGTTCTTCGAACAGCTGCTGGAGCGTCGAAAAGATATCTTCCTGCGATTTCATTGATGATCTAAAGCGATGGGCTGGCACGTAGGGCCCCGCGCCGAGAGCGCGGGACGGAAGGATTCGAAGGCACCTGGCGGTGCAGCACGATGTCGCTTCCCTGGTCGCGACCGAACAGCGTGCGCCCTTCGGCGCGTAGTGTACCGGTGAACGGCGCCATGCGTAAGTTGGGCGATGAGCGTCTAGTCCGGCGGTCCGGCGGAATCCGGCGCGTTCTGGAAGATGCGGCTGAACACCTCGCCGGCCGCCGGTGCCCAAACCTTCCACTTGTGTCCGCCGTCGGGCTCGACGTAATGCGAGTCGGGAATCACCCCGGCAATTTGTTGTGCCGCCAGATAAAACTTGTCGTCGCGCCCACAGATCAGCCACAGGCGCGCGGCGCGCTCTGGTTGCTGGGTGAATTGCTTGAGCATGCGCCAGACTTCGTACGGCACATCGTCCGGGTGGATGACCGACGGTGCGGGGCCCGGTTGCCATTGGGCCAGGCCGCCCGCCTTGGCGATGTTCTTCGCCAGTTCCTTGCGGCCGGTGAACGGGGCCATCAGAACCAGCCCGGTCAGGAACTCGGGGTGCGCACGCTCGTATAGCAATGCGCCGAAGCCGCCCAGCGACGCGCCCGCCATCCAGAATTCAGAATGCCCCGCCACGACCGCAGGATTGATGATCTCGCGTTGCAGGCGTTCGAGCAGGCTGCGGTCCATGTAGTAACCGAATTCGGCGGCCGCCAGGATGACGGTGGCATCCGCGTTGGCTTGTTGGATCTGCTCGACAATGCCCGATGCCTTGAAGCTCTCCATGTCGTCCTGAATGCCGGGCAGCACGACGACGACCGGACCATCGGCCTTGCCGCTGAGCGCGGCGTAGGTCTCCGTCGGAATGGGGCCGTCCGGCAGCTGTCTGGAGACCAGGCAGGCCGCGAGAACCAGGGTCGCCAGCACGACCGCCAGCAAGCCGAATCGCACCGGATGTCGTTTCACGATTGCTGGAACCATCGGCCTACACGCTGCTGGTGGGCTTGTCGTGCCGCTGATGTCATGCCGGTTTGCTCTGCAGGCGGTGCGGATCGTCGCCGGCCGGGGGCTGCCAGTCCTTGAGCAGCTGCCACAGCTTGCGTTGCTGCAGGCCGAGCATGGCTCCCGTGGTCAGGACGCCGCCCATCAAGGCGCCGCCCACCCCTGCGGTGACCACATCCTGACCCGTCAGGTAGAGGTTCTTGACCGGGGTCACGGGGTGCAGCCAGCGCTGACGGAAGCGCTCGGGGTCGTGGTCCAGGCCGTAGATCTCGCCCTGGTCGTAAAAGTTGAACCATTCGGTGGACAGCGGCGTGGACAGCTCGAAGTAGTCCAGCGCGTCGCGCAGTTGCGGCATCTGCTCGAACAGCGCTTCCAGCAGCCGGTCCGACAGCTGGGTCTTGAAACTGTCGTAGTCGTCGCCGCGCTGGTTCCAGGTGGTCTCCCGCCATTGCTCGAACCAGGCGTATGGACCCAGCGAGATGACCTCCACGGTGCTCTTGTCCGGATAATGGTTAATCCAGTCCGGGTCCTTCGCCGATGGAAACGAGATATAAACCAGCGGTAGCGGCTGGTTCTGGTCGGCCTCGAAACGGGCCAGGTTTTGCTCGTGCTCCGCGCTGGGGTACACCCAGAGGTTGGTGCGCGGCAGTCCCAGTTCTTCGGCGGTTCCCTTGAAACCCGCGTACAGGCAGATATGCGAGGCCGAAGGCCGCACCGATTGCATCTTGTCAGAGACGCCCAGCCGGCCGCGCTCGGCTTCGGGCAGCAGCTTTTCGAAGGTGTTGCGGGCCCCCGCACTGCTGACGACCCGTCCGGCGTGGATCACATGGCCGTCGGCCATACGCACGCCGGTTGCCGCGCCTTTCTCCACCAGAATTTCGGCGACCTCAGCGTAGGTGAACACTTCGCCGCCGCTGGCGCGGATGACCGGAACAATGGTGTCGGCGATTTTCCATGAGCCGCCGACCGGATAGCAGCCGCCGCTGAAATAGTGCTTGGCCACCGACGCATGCATCAGGAACGTCGCCTCGGCCGGCGGCATGCCATAGTCGCCCCATTGACCGGTGAGTACGCCGATCAACTGCTGGTTCTGGGTGAGCGATTCCAGCACCTCGCGGACCGTCATCGTGCATTCCTTGGGCACGCGCTGGTCGCGGATCAGCCGGTACAGCCAGTTCATGCCGGGCGACAGCGCCTGGCCCGTGAAGAAGTTGCGCATGGAGCCGGCGACACGCACCACGAGGTCCACGTAGCGGTCGATGGCATCGGCTTCTTCGGGAAAGCGGGCTTTGAGGTCGTCGGCAAACTGTTCGCGCCCGACGCGAAAGTCGTAGCGTTCACCACCGATGATGATGCGATCGTAGGTGTCGTCCATCTGCGCCCATTGCAGCTGGCCATCGGAGATCACGTCGAAGATTCGGCGCAGCGGCGAGTAAGGTTTGTGGACCTCGCCGATGTAATGCACCCCAACATCCCACTCGTAGCCGTTGCGCTCGTAGGTGTGGGTGAATCCGCCGGCCGTGTAGTGCTGCTCAAGCACGCAGACTCGGCGTCCGAGGCGACTGAGCAGGGCCGCATTCGCCAACCCGCCGATGCCGGAACCGATGACGATCACGTCGTAATGCTCGTCGACGCGTTGTGGCCGATAACGGCGTCCGACTCGTTTCATGAGGTCTGCTCCAGCGCTGTATGAGCATGATCATAACGTCTGGTTCGACAGCGCGAACCGGCCGGTCCGCACTGTCGCGCCTCGGGTTTGGGGCAGCCGCTGCTGCGCGACCCGGCTATAGGCTTACTGCAGTCGCGTAATGGCCTGCTCACCCACGCCAACGAGATGGCCGTTGAGGAACACCAGTGGAGTGGTCTCGTCGCGGGTGGTGTCGCCGTCTGCATCGGTACGGTGCGTGCGGTAGCGCAGAATTCGGTATTCGCCCTGCTCGCCCTTGAACACGTCCGTGAAATCCGGGATGCCCAGATGCGTCACCACGGCAGTCGATGGCGTGCCCATCGAAATGCTGCTGATGTAGTCACGATTGCTGCGCTCCTGCGCGCGAACGCTGGTGTGGTCATAGGCGTCGTGATCGTCGCCGCCGATGCTCAGCACACAACCGGAGGTCATCAACAGGCCGGCCGCGGCGAAGGGAAGAATCAAGGTTTTCATGAAAGCTCGCTTGAGTGAGTGTTGCGGTGATCAGAGCATGCCCCATGCCAGATCAAAAAGTTGATAAATAACAATCAGTTATACGTTAGCCGCGCCAAGCTGATGCCCAGCCGACCAAATGTTGGGGGCAACTAGGCCGATATTCGGTGAATTTAACCGCCTCCGCCGCAAACCATCGCGACAACGCCTCGCCGGCGGCTCGCGGACTTGATGCGCGGCGGATTTCCCGCTGAAATCGCCTGATGCAACAGCCCGCCGTGCTCTTCGTCTGTTTGGGAAACATCTGCCGTTCGCCATTGGCCGAGGCGGCCTTTCGTGCCGAGTGTCAGCGTGTTGGCCTGAGCGCGAAGGTGGATTCCGCCGGGACCGGGCATTGGCATATCGGGGCACCGCCCGATCGCCGCGCCCAGACGGTTGCAGCACGACACGGCATCGACATTTCCAGCTACCGGGGCCGGCAGGTCGAAGACGCGGATTTTAACCAGTTTACTCATATCATCGCGCTTGATGACTTCAACCTGCTGGACCTGCGCAAGCTCCAGCCGGTCGATGCGACGGCCGAGCTGAGCTTGCTGCTGGATCACGTGCCCGATCGTGCCGGTGAGCCGGTTGCCGATCCCTATTACGGGGATTCCTCGGGATTCGACACGACTTGGCGCGACGTGACCGAAGGCGCGCAGGGGCTGGCGGCGGCGCTGCTGGCCAGGGGCTGAAAACCGGTATTTTTCCTGCGGCGCGGCGCTGATCTTGAGGTGGCAACTTGGCGGCGTGAATGGATCAGTGTTTCCTTAACTTATGTTCTGGTCTGTGGGGGCACGCTCGTTCACATTGCCCGAACGCCAACAGAGGGAGGCAGGGATGCTGGATGTCAATGTTCTGATGCGCGCATTGCAGGACTCGGCAGATAGCGTCGTGATCACCGAAGTTGGTGCGTCGGGTTGTCGGCCCATTGTCTTTGTGAACCCTGCGTTCGAGCGCATGACGGGCTATAGCGCGGACGAGGTGGTTGGCGAGGATTGCCGCCTGCTGAATGCGGGGTTGGAGCGCCAGCCCGAACTGGACCAATTGCGCGATGCGTTGGTTGACGGCGCGCATTGTCGGGTGACGGTGGAGAACCGCAGAAAGAACGGCACCCGCTTCTGGAATGAGTTGAGTATTTCGCCGGTTCGCAATGCCGATGGCGAGATGACGCATTTTCTTGGGATTCAGAACGATGTGACCGAGCAGGTGCTGGCGCAGCGTGAACTGGAACGGCGCGTCCATGCCGTGGATTCCCGCCACGACGAGATGCGCTCCAAGCTTTACACCGACCCCTTGACCGAAGTCGCTAACCGGCGTGCCTTCAACGAGGCCCTGACCGCCCTGTGGGCATCGGATGACGCGGCGGATCGGCCGTTTGCTCTGCTACGCATCGATATCGATTTTTTCGAAGCGTTCAACGATGCCTACGGCGAGACCGATGGGGATCGTTGCCTGCAGGACATCGCCCGCGCAATCGTCCTCGCGGTCTCGGACGAGCGCGCTACTGTCGCGCGCTACATGAACGATGAATTTGCCGTGGTGATTCCGGGCTGCGATCAGGCGCGTGTCGAGGCGGTGGGAGAACAGATTCGAGTGGCCGTGGAGCTGCTGAACATCCAGCGGGACGATGTTCCTAGCCGACGCGTGACGGTCAGTGTGGGAGGGACGGTGGTCGAGGCGTATGACACGCCGGCACTTACGATCGATCAGGTACAGAGATACGTTGATGCATCGCTTTTCGTGGCCCGCGGGGGGCGGGATATTTTTCTGGGGACGGGGAACTCCGTCGACATTCGACCCATCGCGGCGCAGCGTCTGCAGCCGCCACCGCAGGGGGCTTCCACCAGCTCGCAACAAGACGCTGTCCGGAACTAGCCGCCGCGTTCTGCGGTCGGTTCTGAGGCACGGTGGTCGTTGGCTGGACGCGCGAATCGTTTCGCGGCAGTCGCAAGCGGTGAAGTTCAGCCGAGTCCAGACATACTGCGCATTCGACCTTGTCTTTCGTCAGGCGGTCGCGATCGCGTTGACCCCGTCACCTACTGGTTTCAACGCACGGGATCGGCATGACGGATAGTTGTCTTGTTCAATCTTATGATCGGATCGTCAGTCTCTCGCATGCGGAGAAGGCGTTTCTGCATTCGCTGGAAGAGCAACCGACCGATTTCAACGCCGGCGACGTGATCGCCGCGCAGGCGAGCCACTGCGATCAGCTATTCGTGGTGTCGCAGGGCTGGTGCATCAGCGAAATTGCGGATGACACGGGGCAATGCCAGATCATCGATGTGCATTTGCCCGGCGACATCATCGGCACGCGTGAGGTGGCGTTCGCCCGCCGGCTATCGACGCTGCGCGCCGTGACGCCAACCACGGTCTGCCCGTTTCCCCGCCGCCGTCTCAACACGATGTTCCGGGACGCCCCTCGCCTGTCCGGCGTCTTCGTGCTGATCGCGATGCAGCGCGAGGCGATTCTCTCGGAGCGTATTTTCGATCTGGGGCGGCGTGATGCCCTGGCACGCGTCTGCCATTTCCTGCTCGAAATTCAGGAGCGGCTCAAGGATTCCTGCACCGTCGACGGCCATGAAATCCAGCTGCCGCTCACCCAGCAACACCTGGCGGATACGCTTGGCCTGACCTCGGTGCATATCTCTCGGGTCATCCGGCGTCTGCGCGAGATGGGCGTGGTCGACATCAAGCGCGGCCAGGCTTTGATACTTGATCCCAAGCGTTTGCGTGTGTTGGCGCGCAAGAACGAGGAGTACCTCGAGCTCGATACCAGCTGGATCGAGGGCACCAGTGCCCTGACCGTTTCGGAGGCGATGCTGGATGGTTTTCCGGATGCGCCGGTGGCCGAGCAGCCGCCGGGGGAGTAGCGCAGCGACGGCGGAGCGCGTCCCCCGATCCGATCGCAGACCGCTACAACCACGATTTGACGAAAAAGCCCGGGCCCTGCCTCGGGCTTTTTTGTGCTTGTCGCAATGGCCGTGTCGGGTTCAAACGCTGCTATGACGTGGAATCGGGATGGCCGAACACAACATAGGTTCTGTGGCGTGTGAACGACTGTCGCGTCGGAGAGACAGGCGGAAATCCCTGAAAAACAAAGCACTTGCCGGACGCCGGCAGGGCTGGTGTAGCCCCTCAGCGACAGTTTTTCCCATTTCCTGGGTGCAATGCAGCATAAGTCTCAGGGAGTAACGAATAAGTAATTGATAATAATGAATTAAATGGACTTGGCACCGCGGTTGCCATGTAAGAGCCAAGTCAGCTTTGCGGCTGACTAGCGGGAATATGGCAATCGGCTCTCGATTGAAGGGGAGGGACCTGAGTTGAATGTTTGCCCTCATAGGAGAGTGTCGTGCGAATTAGTATTTTTGGAATGGGTTATGTCGGGGCGGTCTGCTCCGCGTGTTTCGCGGAAGACGGTCACGAAGTGATTGGTGTGGATGTCTCCGAAGCCAAGGTTGACCAGATCAACAGCGGCGAGTCGCCCATTGTTGAGCCGGGCCTGGCTGATCTGATCAAGGCGCAGGTTGAATCTGGCCGACTGCGGGCGACCACGGACGCCGAGGCAGCTGTCAGGGACACCGATCTGTCCATGATTTGTGTCGGCACGCCAAGTCAGCGCAACGGTGATCTGGACATGCGCTATGTGCGCTCTGTATCCGAGCACATCGGTCGCGCGCTCAAGCATAAGAACGGGCCGCATACGGTGGTGGTACGCAGCACGGTGCTGCCGGGCACGACGCGCCAGATCGTCATTCCGACCATCGAGGCCGAAAGCGGCAAGCGCGCCGGCGAAGGCTTCGGAATCGGCGTGAACCCGGAGTTCCTGCGTGAAAGCACGGCGATCAAGGACTACCGCGAGCCGCCGATGACGGTGATCGGCGAGCTGGACACCTGGTCGGGCGATCAGCTCTACAAGCTGTACGAATCGCTGCCCGCCCCGATCATCCGCAAGCCCATCGAAGTGGCCGAGATGATCAAGTACACCTGCAACACCTGGCATGCCGCCAAGGTCACGTTCGCGAACGAGATCGGCAACATCGCCAAGAGCATGGGCATCGATGGTCGCGATGTGATGGAAGTGGTCTGCCAGGACCGCAAGCTGAACATCTCCGACTACTACATGAAGCCGGGCTTTGCCTTTGGTGGCTCCTGTCTGCCCAAGGACGTGCGGGCACTGACACATCGCGCCGGCCGCCTGGATGTCGAGCATCCGATGATCGCCGGCATCATGCGCAGCAACCAGCAGCAGGTCGATCGGGCGATGGACATCATCGAATCCTTCGGCGAGCGCCGCGTCGGCATGCTGGGTCTGAGCTTCAAGGCCGATACCGATGATCTTCGCGAATCGCCCATGGTCACCTTGGCCGAATCGCTGATTGGCAAGGGCTTCGAGCTGGCGATCTACGATCGCAATGTCGACTACGCCCGTATGCACGGCGCCAATCGCGATTACATCAACAAGAAGATCCCGCACATCTCCTCGCTGCTGCGCCCCGACATCGACGAGGTGATCGGCGGCTCCAATCTCATGGTGCTCGGCAATCGCGATCGGATGATCGTCGACGCCTACGAGAATTTGCCGCAGGAGAAGAAGGCCGTCGATCTGGTCGGCCTGATGACGCATACCTCCACCCACGCCCGCCAGGGCATCTGCTGGTAACAGCAGCCTGACGCGGGGCGGCCGTGTTGGCGGCCCGC
>NZ_CAXRDQ010000025.1:0-7788 GCF_964229365.1 Abyssibacter sp.
ATCGGCGCATCGTTCATGCCATCGTTGCCATAGCGCTTGGCGATCTCGCCGGACAGCCTCGCACCGATGGAGCGATGGTAGTTCGCGATGCGGAACGGGAACCTGCCACCGGACTTCGATTCGATCGCCGGCAGGCAGGCCGCGACCATTTCCTCGGCCAGCTCGCCCTTGTCGTAAGGCTCGTTATGCGGCTGCAGGCAGATGTGCGGGCGGGTGTCGGCCAGGCTGTCGACCGACAGGATTGGCGTCAGGTCGAGGCGGTTCTGCTTCGGTGTGATGCCCGGATCAATGTCCAGCAGATCGGTGCGGCCGATGAGTTCCTCCATCGATCGTGCGCCGAGGGCCGCGAGCTGCTGGCGGACGTCTTCGGCGATGAAGCGGAAGAAGTTCTCGACCATCTCCGGCAGGCCGATGAAATGCTTGAGCCGCAGCACCTGATTCTGCGTCGCCACGCCGGTGGCGCAGTTGTTGAGATGGCAGATCCGCAGATACTTGCACCCCAGCGCCACCATCGGCCCGGTGCCAAAACCGTAGGATTCCGCGCCCAGCATCGCAGCCTTGATCACGTCCACGCCGATTTTCAGGCCGCCATCGGTCTGCAGGCGCACACGGCCGCGCAGATCGTTCATGCGCAGTGTCTGGTGGGTTTCGGCCAGGCCCAGCTCCCACGGGGTGCCGGCGTAGCGCACCGAGGTGAGCGGGCTCGCGCCGGTGCCGCCGTCGTAACCGGAGACGGTGATCAGATCGGCATAGGCCTTGGCCACGCCGGCCGCGATGGTGCCGACGCCCGGCCCGGAGACCAGTTTGACCGACACCAGCGCCTGGGGGTTGACCTGCTTGAGATCGAAGATCAGCTGCGCCAGATCCTCGATGGAATAGATGTCGTGATGCGGTGGTGGCGAAATCAACGCGACGCCCGGCTTGGAATAACGCAGCCGCGCGATCATCTGATTGACCTTGTGGCCTGGCAGCTGGCCACCTTCGCCGGGCTTGGCGCCCTGGGCGATCTTGATCTGCAGCACCTCGGCGTTCACCAGGTAATGCGGGGTTACGCCGAAGCGGCCGGACGCGACCTGCTTGATCTTCGACATCCGCTCCGTGCCGTAGCGCGACGGGTCTTCGCCGCCCTCGCCGGAATTGGAGCGGCCTCCCAGGCGGTTCATGGCAATCGCCAGGGCCTCGTGGGCCTCGGGCGACAGCGCGCCCAAGCTCATGCCTGCCGAGTCGAAGCGCTTGACGATGGCCGAGATCGGCTCGACGTCGTCAATGGAAATCGGCTGGCCGAGCGGTTTGACCTTGAACAGATCGCGCAGCACCGCCGGCGGGCGCGAGCTGACCTGGTCGACGTAGTCCTGATAATCCGAGAATTCGCCGGACTTCACCGCCTTTTGCAGCGAAAACACCACATCCGGGTTATAGGCGTGGTACTCGCCGCCGTGGATATATTTCAGCAGGCCGCCCTGTGGCAGCGGCTTGCGTGGATTGCGTGCGAGCCGATCCAGCGCCAGCGTGTCGGCTTCCAGATCCTCGAAGGCCGTGCCCTGGATGCGGCTGATGGTGCCGGGGAAGCATCGTTGCACGATCTCATCCGCCAGGCCGACGATCTCGAACAGCTGCGCTCCGCGGTAGCTGGCGATGGTCGAGATGCCCATCTTGGACATGATCTTGTACAGGCCCTTGCAGATCCCCTTGCGGTAGGCGCGGCCAAGGTCGGCGCGTTCACGGTCGCGAATCTCGCCGGTGCGCAGCATGTCGAACAGGCATTCGTAGGCGAGGTAGGGGTGGACGCAGGATGCGCCGAAGCCGACCAGACAGGCGAAGTGATGCGAGTCGCGCGCCGTGGCGGTGTCGACAATGATGTTGGCGTCGGTGCGCAGAGCCTCGCGGATCAGCGCATGGTGGACCGCGCCGGTGGCCATGAGCGCGTGAACGGGCAACTCGCCGGTCTTCACGCCCCGATCGGTCAGCACGACGACCACGGTGCCGCCACGCACAGCGTCCACCGCGGTTCGGGTGATGCGATCGATGGCCGCTGCCAGGCCCTCGTCCTCGGTCCAGGTCAGGGGAATCTTCACGTGACCGTAGGCGGGGTCGTCCATGGTCAGCAACTGTTCGTACTTGCCCGTCGACAGCACCGGTGAATCGACCAGTAGGCGGTTGGCGCGGTCCGGTGTGGCTTCGAACACGCTGCGCTCGGCGCCGAGGCAGGATTCCAGCGACATCACGATCTGTTCGCGCAGCGGATCGATTGGCGGGTTGGTGACCTGCGCGAACTGCTGCCGGAAATAGTCGTAGAGCGGGCGGATCTGGCGCGACAACACCGGGAACGGCGTGTCGTCTCCCATTGAGCCGACCGCTTCCTGTCCGGCCTCGGCCAGCGGGCGCAGCACCTGGTCGCGTTCCTCGAACGTTACCTGGAAGAGTTTCTGATAGGTCGCCAGTTCCGTGCGATCGAAGAACGACCAGGGATCGGTCTCGGTCAGCTTGGACTCGATGCGGCGCACGCCATCCTTGAGCCACTGCTTGTAGGGATGGCGGCTGGCGAGGTCACGATCAATGTCGTCGGGGTACAGCACCCGCCCGGTCTTGGTGTCCACGGCCAACATCTGGCCAGGGCGCAGACGGCCCTTCTCGACGACGTCTTCCGGGGCGTAGTCGTAGACGCCGATTTCCGACGCCAGGGTGATCACCCGATCCTTGGTGATGACGTAGCGGGCCGGGCGCAGTCCGTTTCGGTCGGTGGAGCAGGCGGCATAGCGTCCGTCGGTCATGACGATGCCGGCCGGGCCATCCCAGGGGTCCATGTGCATGGAGTTGTATTCGTAGAACGCCCGCAGGTCGGGGTTCATCAACTCCACGTTCTGCCACGCGGGAGGGATCATCACCCGGGTGGCGGCGAACAAATCCATCCCGCCGGCCAGCAAGACCTCGAGCATGTTGTCGAGCGACTGCGAGTCCGAGCCGTCCATCGTGACCAGCGGCATGATCTCGTCGATGTTGTCGAGGTCGCCGCTTTCAAACTTGCGTGCACGTGCAACCGACCAGTTGCGGTTGCCGCGAATGGTGTTGATCTCGCCGTTATGCGCCAGGAAGCGGAACGGTTGGGCCAGCGGCCAGCGCGGCAGGGTATTGGTCGAAAAGCGCTGGTGGAACACACAGACCGACGAGGCCAGGCGTTCGTCCTGCAGATCGAGATAGAACTCCGGCAGGTAGGCCGGCATCACCAGCCCCTTGTAAAGCAGGATGCGGCAGGACAGCGTCGTGACGTAGAAATCCGGGTCATGGGCCGCAATGGCCTTTTCGGCGATCCGGCGGCCCCTGAACAGGGCCAATTCAAAGGCGAATGTGTCCATGCCGTCGGTGGCATTGACGAAGACCTGTTCAATGCGTGGCCGTGTTGTCTTGGCTTGTTCGCCCAGCGCGGCTTCGTCGATGGGCACTACCCGCCAGCCGGCGACCGTCAGGCCGTGGGCGGCGAATGCGTCTGCGAACTGCTGGCGCGTGGCGGCCGCTGTCGTTTCGTCGCGTGACAGGAAGACATTGCCGACCGCGTATTGCTCGTCGAGCGCGAAGCCGTTCTCCTGCGCGACCGCGCGCAGAAAGGCGTCCGGCTTCTTCATCAGCAGGCCGCAGCCATCGCCGGATTTGCCATCGGCGGCGACGGCGCCGCGATGCGTCAGACGGGCGAGGGCGCTAATGGCCGTCTGCACCAGCCAATGGCTGGGCTGGTCATCGATCTGGGCAATGAGGCCGAAACCGCAGTTGTCACGCTCGAATTCAGGGCGGTAGAGCCCTTGCTGTGTCAGCGCCATACGCAATGCCTGTCCGTTCCGGGGACACCCGTACGCCCCACAAGCGGGGATCGCTGCGGACGGTCGGAGTGCTCGTCGAGTATTTGCCGCAGTGCGGCATGCGGACCAGCCATTATAGAAACGGGTCGATGACCGTCAAACGACACGCGATTCGGCAAGGGATCACGGGCTATTGCGGCCGTGATTGCCGCAGCAGGCACCGCAGAGGAGGCGATTAGCGTAACCGGCGTGGATCGAACAAACGGTCGTACTCGTCGAGCGCGTAGCGATCGGTCATGCCGGCGATGTAATCGGCGATCAGCCGCGCCCGGATCTTGCGGTCGGCATCGTCGCCAGTTGGCGGGACGCGCTCGGAAAATTTCGGTGGCAGCAGCTTGGGGTCGGCGAGGAATGCATCGAACAAGGCCTTGATGACACGTCGTGCCTTGCTGGTGATGCGATACACCTGATGGTGGCTGTACAGGTTTTTGTACAGAAAGCGCTTGAGTTCAACATTCAAACGGCGCGCTTCGGGGCTGAACGCGATCAATGCACGGTCGGCGCCACGTACGGCGTCAATCGATGCCGGCTGCAGGCTGCTCAGCGCGGCCTGACTGGTCTCGATCACGTCGACCACCAGGTAGTTGATCATCCGGCGGATGACTTCGTGACGGATCTGCTTCGCGCTGAGGTCCTGACCGTAGAGCGTGATGACTTCATCATAGAAGCGGGCGAACAGGGGCACTTGGGCAAGCTGGTCCAGCGACAGTAAGCCGGCGCGCAGGCCGTCGTCGACGTCATGATTGTTATAGGCAATCTCATCCGACAGATTGGCCAATTGCGCTTCCAGGCTGGGATGGCTGTCATCGAGAAACCGCTGGCCAACATCACCGAGGTGCCTGGCCTTGGCCTTGGTGCAGTGCTTGAGAATGCCCTCGCGGGTCTCGAAGGTCAGATTCAGGCCATCAAACGCGGCGTACTTGTTCTCAAGCACGTCGACGACACGCAACGACTGGATATTGTGTTCGAAGCCGCCAAACGGCTTCATGCACTCGTTAAGCGCATCCTGGCCGGCATGTCCGAACGCCGTGTGGCCCAAGTCGTGAGCGAGGGAGATTGCCTCCACGAGGTCTTCGTTCAGCGCCAAAGACCGGGCGATGGTGCGCGCGATCTGTGCCACCTCCACAGAGTGGGTCAGCCGGGTGCGGAACAGGTCGCCCTCGTGATTCACGAAGACCTGGGTCTTGTACTCCAAGCGTCGAAATGCCGCGCAGTGAATGATCCGGTCCCGATCACGCTGATATTCGGTGCGGTTGCCCGACGAGGGTTCGGCCACATGCCGGCCGCGGCTGGTCTCCTGGCGGGCAGCGTAGGGCGCCAGTGTCATCAGGCTGCCGAGGCCAGTGTGGCGCGCAGCAAGTCCATCGGAACATCGGCACTGATCACCGCTCGCCCCAGTGGTTTGAGCAGAACCAGGCGTAGCTGATCATTGAGCACCTTTTTGTCCCGCTGCATCAGCGAAACGAACGTGTCGGCCGGGATCGGCGGCGGTGTGGTGGGCAGCGACAGGGCGTCCAGGAGTGTCCGCAGGCGGGTGACGTCCTCCGCCGCGGTCCAGCCCAGGCGCTGGGACAGGTCTGCCGCCATGACCATGCCGATAGCCACCGCTTCGCCATGCAGCAAGGCGCCGTAACCACTGGAGGTTTCGATGGCATGCCCAAAGGTGTGCCCGAGATTCAGCAGGGCGCGCTGCCCTTGTTCCCGCTCGTCCGCGGCGACGATGCGGGCCTTGGCGACGCAGCATCGGTGGACCACCTCGGCCAAGGTTTCGGGTTCTCGTGCCCGCAGCGCTTCCACTCGCGATTCCAGCCAACCCAGCATGGCCAGGTCGCCCAGGGCCGCGTACTTCACGACCTCGGCCAGGCCAGCAGCGTATTCGCGGGGCGGCAGCGTGGCTAATAAATCCAGGTCGGCCAGGACTTGCAGCGGCTGATGGAAGGCCCCGAGCAAATTCTTGCCGGCCCGATGGTTTACCCCCGTCTTGCCGCCCACCGATGAATCCACCATCGCCAGCAGGGTCGTCGGAATCTGGATGAAGTAGATGCAGCGGTGATACATGGCCGCGGCGAAGCCAGCGATCTCGCCGATCACGCCGCCACCCAGCGCGATGACCAGGCTGTCGCGATGAAAACCACCGTCGGCCAAGCGGTCAACGATGGCACCCGCAGTTGTCAGCGTCTTGTGAGACTCACCATCCGGCAGTTCGCAGACGTCTGCATCGGGTAACCGTTGAAGCAGGCGGGTGAGATAAAGCGGCGCGATTGTTTCATTGGTCACGATCAGGCAGCGCCGGGAGCCGACGTCGAGCCTGTCCAGGGCACCTGCTCCGATGTGGATGGGGTAGCTGCGGTCGCCGAGGTCGACGTTCAGGGTTCGGATCATGGCGTGGCTATCTGCTTGCGAACGTCGCGGTCGAGTCGCTGATGAATGTCGTGTGCAACAGCCTTGGCGCCGCGGCCGCGCGTGGGCACGATCAAATCGGCGATGTCCCGATACAGGGGGTCGCGGACGGCGAACAGCCGTTCCAGCGTCTCCTTGCGGTTACCAGCATTCAGCAGCGGGCGGGCATCGCTCTTGCGGGTGCGCTGCAGCTGCTGCTCCAGGCTGGCATACAGGTAGATCACGATTCCGCGCGCGCTCAGATGCGCGCGATTGTCGTCCCGCAGGATCGACCCGCCACCGGTGGCGATCAGCACATCGGGTTGCTGGGTGAGCTGATCGATCATCTTCGCCTCACGGCGGCGGAAACCTTCTTCCCCCTCCACTTCGAAAATGTAGGGAATGTCGACCCCGCAGCAGGACTCGATTTCGTGGTCGCTATCGAAGAACTCCAGTTGCCGGAGCCGCGCGAGCCGCCGACCGATAGTGGTCTTGCCCGCACCAGGAGGTCCGACCAGAAAGATGCGGGCCGTCTGGGCGCGGTCTGCCGTCATTACTCGGTAGGCGGCGCGACGATCTCGATCCGGCGTGTGCTGCAGACCTGTCCGTTGTCGGAGCCATCCGCGGCAATCCGACGCACGCAGGCGCGGACATCGGCTTCCCGGACTTCATCTTCGCCCAGCTGAGGGTTGAAGGTCGGCACGAAGTAGCGGGATGTCGCGATGCCGCTGGCGTTCGTTGTGCCGCCGCCCGGGAACACCCGCTCGTTCGGATTGCCTGCGTTAGCTGCGGTGATGATCTCGAAGGTG
This sequence comes from Abyssibacter sp., assembly GCF_964229365.1. Classification (NCBI taxonomy): domain Bacteria; kingdom Pseudomonadati; phylum Pseudomonadota; class Gammaproteobacteria; order Chromatiales; family Oceanococcaceae; genus Abyssibacter; species Abyssibacter sp. The sequence continues at coordinate 7,040 of NZ_CAXRDQ010000025.1, forward strand.
ACCTGAGCGCCATCAATCGGCTGGAAGGCATTATTCCGCACCTCGAAGGTCAGCGTAGCGGTACGCTGATTGCCGGCGTCATCCGGCGAGGTCAACACACGCAGCGGTGCCTGCAGGTCCACACAATTGCGACCGTCGCTGGTCGTGGTGCAGATCTCGTCCTGGAACTGCACGCCGGTGCTGGCTTCGAGCTGTGGATCCGGACTGGAGGCGCAATCGCGGTTGTCTTCGGCGATGACCGTGACGAATCCGGAACGATCCGAGTAAAGCGCGTGCGGCTGTTCGAATTCACCGTTGACCACGCGGGCGCGGCGCGTCTGCGATGCCGTGACGGGATCGTTGTTGATGATCAGGCCGAAGGAGGTCCCCGATGCGCCGTCAAAGGTGGTCGACAGATCCACACAACCTGTGACGCCGGTGCCTGAACCATCGCGCCAGTCAATCTCCAGATTCACCGCGTTGTTCGCGCCCACCAGGGCCGCGTCACCGAAATCCGGTGCGGTGAACGTAAACGTGTCGGCCTGCACCTGCACCTCAATCGAGTCGGTGCAATCGGCTGCCGTGCCGCTGCAGAGCGCTTGTGCGGTGGCGTCGCTAGCGGTTTCGATGGCCGCGGTCAGGTCGACCGTCTGGGCGGTGTTGCCCGAGGCAGCCGGCCGAAAGCCGAAACGCACAATGCCGAAATCATCGGTGACGCCGCGCAGCCCTTCGCTGTTTGTATGCACCGTAAAGCTGCCGCTGTCGCTGCT
>NZ_CAXRDQ010000026.1:0-61061 GCF_964229365.1 Abyssibacter sp.
AGTCGGTGAAGGTGCCGGCGTCTTGGCCGTGGGCGGCGGCCTCTTCGTCGGTGTGCAGGTAGCGGCGGCGCATGCCTGACCCGTCGTCAGAGTACTGCCGAAACAGGGCTTCGAGCTTGTCGAAGTGGTTGGAGGCCGGCCCGAAATGGCTGAAGTTCTCGCCGCGGATGCGGGCGCGCTGAATCGCTGCCTGCATTTGCACGCGGTCGAAGGCATGGAAGCTGTCGCCTTCGATATTGGCGGCGCGTACGCCCAGGCGCTGAAATATCTTGGCGAAGGCCTGGCTGGCCGTGCTGGTGCCGGCGCCGGATGAACCGGTGACGGCAATGATGGGATGCCGCTCAGACACGCCTGTAGTCGAAATCGGCGATCGTGTGGCCGAGCCGTAGTCCGCGGCGTTCGAACTTGGTCTCGATGCGGTCGTCGGCCGTGGGCATCTGCCCACCGATCCCGTTGACGTTTTCGAACGCGGGATGGGCATCGCAAACCGCGAGCATGTGTTCGGCGTAGTCCGCCCAGTCCGTGGCCAGCCGCAGTCGGGCGCCGGCGCCCATGCGACCGGCGAGCATGTCCAGAAAGGCCGGCTGGATCAGGCGGCGCTTGTGGTGGCGAGCTTTGTGCCATGGGTCGGGAAACAGCACGTAGAGGCTGTCGATCCATGGTGTCATGGCGGACTGCGCCAGGGTTTCGGCGGCATCGTCCGTGCTTACTTTCAGGTTGACCACACCAGCCTTGTCGGCGCGGTCCAGGAGACGGCCGACACCGGGGCGGTGCACCTCGAAGCCCAGAAAATTGCGTTCGGGGTGTTGTTGGCAGGCCGCGAGCAGGTTTTCGCCGTCGCCGAAGCCGATCTCCAGGGTGAGTGGCGCGGGGCGCTCGAATAGCTGTGCGGGGTCAGCGAAGGCCTCGGCCGCTACGCCGTAGCGCGGCATCAGTGCATCCAGCGCGCGGGACTGCGCCGGGGTCAGCCGGCCTTCGCGGCGAACAAAGCTGCGAATACGCCGGTGGTAGGCCGGTGTGTCTGAGTCCGACATGCGACGAGATGCCGAATCGCTCATTCAATGATGTCGGTGAGTGGGGAGGATGCACTCGCGTAGCGGCGTCGCGGCATGCGACCGGCGCGAAAGGCCAGGCGTCCGGCTTCGATGCCAAGCTTCATGGCGCGGGCCATCATGACCGGGTCGCGGGCCTCGGCAATCGCCGTGTTCATCAACACGCCGTCGCAGCCCAGTTCCATGGCGATGGCGGCGTCCGAAGCCGTGCCGACGCCGGCGTCGACCAGGATCGGCACGCTGGCGTTTTCGATGATGCTCAGCAGGTTGTAGCGGTTCTGGATACCCAGGCCCGAGCCAATCGGTGCGGCCAGCGGCATCACCGCCACGCAGCCCATGGCTTCCAGGCGCTGGGCGACGATGGGATCGTCAGAGGTGTAGACCATCACGTCGAATCCGTCATCGACCAGCTCTTGAGCGGCCTGCAAGGTGGCGGGCACGTCGGGGAACAGGGTTTTGGGGTCACCCAGCACTTCGAGCTTGACCAGCTTGTGGCCGTCCAGCAGTTCGCGCGCAAGCTGACAGGTACGCACGGCATCCTTGGCGGTATAGCAGCCGGCGGTGTTGGGCAGGATGGTGAACTCGTCCGGTGGCACCACATCCAGCAGGTTGGGTTCGTCCGGCGATTGACCGATGTTGCTGCGGCGAATCGCCACGGTGACGATCTCGGCGCCGGAGGCGCGGATTGCTTCGCCGGTTTGTTCCATCGACGCATATTTGCCAGTGCCGACCAGCAAGCGCGAGCGATAGCTGTGACCGGCAATGGTCAGGGCGTCTGATATCTGTTCGTCGGTACCGAAAGCCATGCGTTTGTCGTTGTTCAATGGGGCGGCTACTTTGGCAGAACCGCAGGCCCGTGTGCAGTTCCTGGCGTCGGGCGCCGGTTCAACCGCCGCCGATTGCCTGCACGATTTCGATGGAATCGCCCGGCTGTACCTGATGCGAGGCATGCGCGCTGCGCGTCACGATGCGGCCGTTGACCTCGATCGCCAAGCGTTTGCCTGCCAGCCCCAGCCGCTCGACCAGATCCTGCAGCGTGCAGCCGTCGGGCGCGTCAAAGGCTTGGCCGTTGAGGCGGATATCCATGGTGCCAATTCTAACCGATCGGCTCTCCCGCCAGCCGCCGACATGAAAAAGGCCCGGTGGGTGCCACCGGGCCTCGGGTGATGCATGCGGGACTGTTGCCTGCGATCAATCCGTCCTGACCGCGTAGGACTGCACATGGACATGGTCCAGCAACTGATCCGGCCGTACCGACGCCACCTGCTTGTTGGCGCCACGGCGGATCACGCCGAGCTTGACGGATTCACCGGTGGCCACGCGCTCGAGCTGCTGGATCACGTCACGTGGTCGCTTGACCGTCTGGCCGTTGACCGATTGGATGACGTCGCCCGGCTCGAGGTCCATCGTGCGGCCGGTGCCGGATGCGACGACCAGCACGCCGACCTGGGTGCCGAAGTAGCTGCCCAGTTCCTTGTTCAGTTGCGCCAGTGTCAAACCGCCGCCGACGTTGGCGACCTCGGCAGACGGCGGAAGGCCGGGCGTCGGCGGGCGCGGTGCAGCGGGCGGGTCGATCCGGATCACGCGTCGGCCTTCGCCCAGATCCTGCAAGTCCATGACCAGGCCCTGTGGGCATTGCACGTCGTCGGCGTCAGATCCGAACAGGTGAATGCCCGGCACCGGAGGAGCGGGCGGGGCAGCCGCCACGGCGGCGCTGGGCCACGAGAGGTCATCGGTCTTGACCGTGAGCTGTTTGCGCTTGCTACTGCGGATGATGCTGACATCGACTTCGTCGCCCGGTGTCAGTTCTTCCATGAAGGCCGATAGTTCTTTGAGTGCCTTGTCGCCTTCAAAGCGTTGTCCGTTGGCGGCGATGATGATGTCGCCGGCATGCATGCCGGCTTTTTCTGCCGGCCCGCCGGGTGTCACGCCGTTGATATGGACGCCTGATTCATCGTCGGCCGTGCGCACGGTGACGCCCAGCATGGCGCGTTTGCGCCCGCCCAGCAGGCGATAGGCGAAGGCTCGGGGCGCGTTGGCCTGGTGCTTGAGGGACAGCTCCGCCAGCCGTTCGGCCGCCAGTTGCAGTTCCTTCTCGGCATGTTCCAGCGCGCGTTCCGCGCTCTTGATCTCGCGTTCGATCTCCACGCTGCGGTGTTCCGAGATTTTGGCGTGGCGCTCGACCACCTCGGCGCGGCGTTCCTCCAGCTCGGCGCGGGCCTCGGCCCATTCGGTCTCGTGATCGCCGGCGGTTGCTTTCGGGCTTAGCGACAACGCGGCCACGGTCAGGCCGAGGGCCAGCCAGCTGGCTGGATGGGCGGCGAGACGCGGGGCCAGCCGCGTGATCGCCAGTGTCGGGATGGTGTTGTTTTTGTTCATAGCGGGACCTCGTAAGCAGCGGTCCGGAGTCCGGGGTCGGTTTGGGGTGTGGCGACCAGCGCTGACATCAGCTGGACGCGGTTGCGCCAGAGCGCGAGTTCTTCCGGCGAGCCCGGCGCGGCGGCGTTGAGCTGTACATCGATCATCGCCAGGCCACCTTCGAGACGGGCGATGCGTTGCGCCTCATTGCCGCCCGTTAGCGCCACCTTGCGCTGCCGCCACTGGTGCTCCAGCGCCTGTGACTGCGCGATGAGTGTTGGTAGCGGGTTGGGGGAGGTGCTGGCCTGGTCGCTGGCCTGCAGGTCATCCGAGCGAACCGTCGGAATCGCTGCGGGTTCAGACCACAATGCAGCGACGAGAATGGTGACACCCGCGACCGTGGCGGCCGCTGCGAGCAACGGCCGATGCAGGCGACGACGACGGCGCTGCTGGAACTGTTCCCACCCGTCGGATGGGGGCGAGCAGGCGGCCAAGGCCTGCAGCCGCGAGTTCAGCTCGCGCTCAAAGGCTTCAGACATGGCTGATTCTCCGATGGTTGAGAAACCGTACTGGGCGCAGGCGGCAGGGCATCCGGGTGCAGGATGCCGCGCAGCTTGGCGTGAGCACGGGAGAGTTGGGATTTGGAAAAGCTGGGCGTTTTGCCCATCAGGTCGGCGATTTCGGGGTGGGTGTAGCCCTCGACGTGATAAAGCCACACCACCGCGCGAGCCGTATCGGGCAGCAGGGTTAGTGCCTGTTCCAGCAAGCTGTCGTCGCTGTCAGGCGCTGCCGCGGCTTCATGTGCCTCTGGAATCAGCACCGTCCAGCGCTTGCGCTTGCGTAGCACCTGCAGGGTTTCGCGGACGGCAATCTGGCGCAGCCAGCCCCAGAACGGCGAGTCCCCCCGAAACGTCTTCACCTTGGCGAAGGCGCGCATGAAGGTGTCCTGCGTGATGTCGGCTGCCAGATGGCTGCAACCCGACATCCGGCTGGCCAGATCGAAGACCGGGCGCTGGAACGTCCGATAAATCGATTCCTGGGCGCGCAGGTCGCCGCGCTTGAGCGCGGCCAGCGTCAGCTCGGAAATCGGGATGTCAAATCGACTGCTCACAACCCCAGGATGCCGTGTGTTGAGAAAGGGTCGCGCTCACTGGCCGGCGGCCACCAACGGTGTTCGTGGGGCGACAGGCGGCCCACCTGGAACCCGGCTCAGATGCCGGTTAAGCCTCGCAACACCCACCACACCAGACCGTTGACCAGAAAACCGATGATGGTCACGCCCACCGCCCGGCCGGTGCTGCGATAGTCCAATGCCTGACGCACGGCGACCACGGTGGTCGCGATGGTCCACAACGTGGCCACCAGATACACCAGACCGCCGACCAGCGGCAGGAATCCGAAGACCCGGAGCAGGCCCGGTCCCTGCGCAAAGCCCAAGGTTCGCATCAGCTCGCCGACATCGGCGCGGGTGCCGGATTCCGGCAGCAGTTTAGCGCCGACGACATAGATCACGGCTGCCCAGACGATCCAGCCCAGCAGCGCGCTGAGTGCGGCGATCAGCAGCGTGGCGAACCCACCGGCCGCGAGCAGCCCGAGGCCGGAGGCGATGACCACGAGAAGGACCACGCCGGCCGCTTGGCCGGTGGCGCTGCGGTCGCTTTCGACCTCTTCGTAGGTCGCCACGTCGAGCTTCGCGGCGCCGACGATGCGTTGAACAAATCCCTGTGCCATGTCACTGCTCCTGGTTGTCGAGAATCGCCTCGATCTGATCCATCACACCGTTGAGTTTGCGGAACACGGCTTCGTAGGGGGCCGCGGTCGTCATGTCCACGCCGGCGGCGACCAGCAGAGCATGCGGATCGTCGCTGCCGCCCGCCCGCAGCATGTTGAGGTAGGCGTCGCGCGCCTGGGTGTCTCCGGCGAGAATCTTCTCCGCAAACGCCGCGCCGGCAGTGATCGAAGTCGCGTACTGGTAGACGTAGAAATTCCGATAGAAATGCGGGATGTAGGCCCACTCGATATGGAAGGTGGGGTCGATCGTCAGCACGCCTTCATCGTGGCCGTGGTAGCGCTTGAGGATGTCGCCATACATCTCCGACAGCCGCGCACCCGACAGCGGCGTGCCGTCGGCAAAGGCTTCATGCACCTGCAACTCGTATTCGGCGAACATGGCCTGACGGAAGAAGGTGCCCCGCCATTGCTCCAGCAGGAAGCCGAGGTAATAGAGCTTCTCGTCGTCGGTCGTGGCGACCTGCATGCGGTCATCGACCAACAGCACCTCGTTCACGGTCGAGGCGATCTCGGCCAGGAAGATCGGGTAGCGCGCCGTTTCGAACGGCTGGGTTTCTGACGACAGCATGGTGTGCACCGCATGGCCCCATTCATGCGCCAGCGTCGAAACCGATTCGAAGTCGTCGTTGTAGTTCATCAGCACATAGGGATGCACCCCGTAGGCCGATCCGGACATATAGGCTCCAGAGACCTTGTTCTCACGGGGATACAAATCCATCCAGCGCGCGCTTAGCCCTTCGGACAGCTTGGCCACGTAGTCTTCGCCCAACGGCGCCATCGCCGTGACAACCAAAGGCTTGGCTGACGCGATCGGGTAGTCGGTTTCCAGTTCCACCAGCGGCGGGTAGATGTCGTAGTACTCGATCTGGTCGATGCCCAGAATCCGCTCGCGCAGCGTTAGATACCGGTGCAGGGTGTCCAGGTTGTCGTTCACCTGCTTGACCAGATTTCGGTACACGGCTTCGGGCACGTGGGTGCCGCCAAGAGCGGCCGCCAGCGTGCTGTCGTAGTTGCGTGCATCAGCGAAGAACTTGGCCTGTTGCAAATGGGCGTGGAAGGTTTCGCCCATGGTTTGCTCGTAGTCCTGCCACGTGGACCAGAAGGCCTCGAAAACCTGCTTGCGGTCGTCCCGCTCGGGCACCTGCCGGTATTTGGTGTATCCGGATTGCGACAGACGGACGGATTCGCCGTCGGATAACTTGATGGTCGGCCACGGAATATTGGCGTTGGCGAGCACTCGGTAGATCGCCGACGGCGTGCCGCCCATCGCGCCGGCCGAGGCCAGCAGGGATTCGCGCTGCGGGTCGAGCACGTGAGGAGCTTGGCGCAGGGTGACTTCGAGCAGGCGGTCGTAGCGTGTCAGCCGTGGCAACCGCTTTTTGAAGTCGTCGATCGTATCGGCGCCCAGTGCGATCAACTCTGGCGCCATATAGCTCGTCACCTCGCTGAAACGCGTGTACAGGCGCCGAACCTGCTGCCGCATTTCCAGCGGGATCGACTGGCTGGTGTCCTGATCGGCCAGCAGGCTGGCGTACACGCCCACGCGGTAAAGCCGCTTCAGGGCGGTGTGGTAGCGCTCGAGGCAGGTGTTCAGACCCTTGGGATTGCCCAGCCGGCCCTCGCATTCGGCCAGCGCGTCGAAGTAGTCCTCGACCTCGTTGCGCTCTGCATTCCAGGCCGACACATTCGGGAACAGGTCACGCAAATCCCAGCGGTTGGGGTCGTCGGCGGGTTCGGCCGCGATGGCGGCGGAGCTGACCGCCAGGAAAACCAGGGCAAGCCCCGAGGTGAAACGGTGAAGTCGAACGCGCATGCCATTCCCCTGAAAAGCGTTGCGTCGACTCTGATTCCGAGAGCCGGTGGCGTCAAGGCGATGCTAAACTCGCGCGCCATTTGCCTGCCGATTCGCAACCGATTTCCGTTATGGCCGAACACACTGTTCTCGTAGTAGGCGGCGGAGGCCGCGAGCATGCACTGGCCTGGAAACTGGCCCAGTCGCCCAAGGTGGATCGGGTGCTGGTGGCGCCGGGCAATGCCGGCACCGCGACCGAACCGCTGTGCGAGAACGTGCCCGTGGCCGCCGATGACATCGACGGGTTGCTGGCGCTGGCCGATCGCGAAGCCGTGGCCCTGACGGTGGTCGGTCCGGAAGCCCCGCTGGCAGCCGGAATTGTCGATCGGTTCCGTGATGCAGGATTGCGGTGTTTCGGTCCGACCCAGGCCGGCGCGCAGCTGGAATCCAGCAAGGCGTTCGCCAAGGCCTTCATGCAGCGCCATGGCATTCCGACGGCGGCCTACGCCGAATTCACGGACACCGAAGCCGCGCTGGCCTACCTGCGTGAGCAGGGCGCGCCGATTGTCATCAAGGCGGATGGCCTGGCGGCGGGCAAGGGCGTGGTGGTGGCCCAGGATCTGGCCGAGGCCGAAGCCGCCGTGCGCGACATGCTGGACGACGGCAGTTTCGGTGCGGCCGGTGCTCGCGTGGTGATCGAGGAGTTCCTGCCGGGCGAGGAGGCGAGTTTTATCGTCATGGCGGCCGGCCAGGCGGTGGTCGAATTCGCCTCGTCGCAGGATCACAAACCCGCGCTGGATGGCGACCAGGGCCCGAACACCGGCGGCATGGGAGCGTACTCGCCCGCGCCGGTGGTGACGCCAGCCATCCACGAGGCCATTCGGCGCGAGGTGATCGACCGCGCGCTGGCCGGTTTCGCGGCCGACGGTATCGAATATCTCGGTTTTCTCTACGCCGGCCTGATGGTGGACGATGCGGGCAACATCAAGGTGCTGGAATTCAACTGCCGGCTGGGTGATCCGGAAACCCAGCCGTTGCTGATGCGGCTGGATAGCGATTTGTTCGACCTCTGCCTGGCGGCCGTGGACGGCCATCTCGGCCTGATGAGCGCGCGCTGGAATCCACAGGCCGCACTGGGCGTGGTGATGGCCGCCGGCGGTTATCCCGGCGCCTACGACAAAGGTCTTCCGATCCAGGGGTTGGCCGCGGCCGCGGCCTCGGGTGCCAAGGTGTTTCACGCCGGCACGGCGCAGAACGACGAGGGTGACATCGTCACCTCGGGCGGGCGCGTGCTGTGTGTGACCGCGCTGGGCGACGATGTGGCGGCGGCGCAACAGGCCGCTTACGCGGGCGCTGATCGCATCACCTGGGACAAGGTGCATCTGCGCCGCGATATCGGCGCCAAGGCGATTGGGCGCTAGGGCAGGGGGCGCATGACGCTGCTGGCGGTTGTTCTCGTTCTGCTGCTCTGGGCGGGGCAGCGTCGCGCCCGTCTGATCGAGCGCTCCTGTCCTCCCGTTGGCACGGTTCGTCGGCTCGATGGCCACGATGTGCATGTGGTGGAGGCCGGTAGCGGCCCGCCGCTGATCCTGCTGCATGGGGCCAGTTCCAATCTGCGTGATTGGACGGAAAGCATTTTTCCCATCCTGGCCCGCGAGTTCCGCGTCATCGCCATTGACCGGCCGGGACTGGGCCACAGTGCCGGTACCGGCGCCTGGCTCAATCCCAGCGATTTGGCCGATTTCGTGTTGAATGTCGCCGAGGAGCTGGGCGCCGAGTCGCCCGTGATCGTCGGCCATTCATGGTCGGGTTCGGTGGTGCTCGCGGCCCTGACGGATCAGCCGGATCGCGTCGCCGGCGGTATCAGCCTGGCCGGTGTGGCCAGTCATTGGGTGGGCGGCATTGGCTGGGCAACGCATGTCGCGCGCGTACCGATTCTGGGGCAGCTGTTTTGTCATACGGTCGTGCCGCTACTGGGCCCGTCGCTGATGCCCGCCGCGATCGCGAAGATCTTCCGTCCGAATGCCGTTCCGGACGGCTATGCTGAACGCATCGGCGCCGCGCTGGCCGTGCGGCCCCGGGCGTTTTGGTCCAACGCGCGCGACTTGGTGCGGCTGAACGCTTATCTTCAGGCGCAAAGCACGCGCTATCCGACGATTCGCCGGCCGTTGTTGGTCATGCATGGCGAATCTGACGCTATCGTTCCATTTTGGAACCATGGTCAGCGCCTGGCGGCATTACTGCCCGATGCCGAGGTTCAAATGTTGCCGGGGCTCGGCCATGCTCCGCACCATGTCGAACCCGACGCCATCGCGGGACGCATTGCGGATTTCGCGCGGCGTTGTTTCGACAACGCGGCAGCGCCGGGGCAACTTGGCGGCGGGAATAGATCAGTGTTTCCCTAGGGCAGCAAGACGCCCCGGCACTCTTTATTCGACGAGGACTCGATTCAGGATGAGCATGAGTCTGCTCGATAGCGCCTTGAGGCGCGCTCAGGTCCGCAAGGCCGGGGAAATCACCCTGATCGTCTTCGACGGCCTTGGTGCCGTGGCGACGGATTCGCTGGCATTTCGTTCCGCCGAGCGCTGGGCTTTTTCGCGCATCTCGTCCGGCAACATCGTGCGTGACCGCGGCACGTTTCTGGAGCGCCTGGAGACGGCCATCGTCCGTCGTGGGACGTCCATCACCACCTCTCACGGGACGTCACGTGCCGTGGCGGGTCTGGCGAAAAAGATGACGCAGGCCGGCTATAGCCTGACCGAGTGGTCCATTCCGCAGGCTGCGAAGGACATTCTCGACCCTCCGGACGAGGCGAAGGACAAGAAAAAGGACAGCGACGAGGCGCCGGCGCAAGCGAGCCCCGCTGACGACGACCCCACGCCGATCGAGGTGCAGCGGCGCAAGGACACGCTGGACCGCGGCAGCATCGACCGCGCGCTGGACGATTGACCCCCGTCGCGGCCGGCGGCGAACCCTGCGAAAATCCCCCCATGCAGATCGGCCCACATTCCATAGAACCCGCTCTGGTGCTGGCGCCCATGGCCGGCGTGACCGACAAGCCGTTTCGGCAGCTTTGCCGGCGTCTGGGCGCCGGCCTGGCGCCGTCGGAGATGCTCAGCGCTGATCCCGGGTTGTGGGATACGCCCAAGTCGCGTGCGCGCATGGACCATCGCGGCGAGTCTGGTCCGATTTCGGTCCAGATCGCCGGCTATGACCCCGCCATGATGGCCAACGCAGCGCGACATAACGTCGCCCACGGTGCCGACATCATCGACATCAACATGGGTTGTCCGGCGAAGAAGGTCTGCAAGCGGGATGCGGGCTCCGCGCTGATGCGGGATGAGCCGCTGGTGGCAGGCATTCTCGAAGCCGTGGTCGAGGCCGTGCCGGTCCCCGTGACCTTGAAAACGCGGACAGGCTGGTGTGCCGAGCATCGCAACGCCGTTCGAATCGCGCAGATCGCCGAACAGGCCGGTATCGCTGCGATCGCCATCCACGGTCGCACGCGCGACCAGAAATACACCGGGTTGGCAGAGTACGACACGATTCGCGCCGTTAAGAACGCGGTGACCATTCCGGTGTTCGCCAATGGCGATGTCGACTCGCCCCAAAAGGCGCAAGAGGTTCTGCGTGTGACCGGCGCCGATGGTTTGCTGATCGGCCGAGCGGCGCAGGGACGGCCCTGGATCTTCCGCGAGATCGATCATTTTCTACGCACGGGTGAGACGCTGCCGGCGCCGCCATCCGGGCAAATCGGCGGCTGGCTCAGCGAGCACCTCGACGGCCTTTACACGCTATATGGCGAGCGTCGCGGTGTGCGCGTCGCGCGCAAGCACATCGGCTGGTATGCCGACGGCCACCCCGACCAGGCCCGCTTTCTCAAAACGGCGATGACGTTGGAATCTGCCCGTGAGCAACTGGCTGCCGTGCGCGGTTATTTTGGTCTGGGTTGTGGGGTGGCAGCGGTCGCCGCTTAGCGCGGGGCCAGATCGAGTGTGACCGGCGTGCCGATGCCGAGTCCGGCGGCTTCCACAGCCGAGCCCTGATTGACCGCAAGTTCGACGAAACCATTCGAGTTCAGGTACCAGAGTGGCTCGCCCGGTGCCCGATCACCAAAGGTGCTGGCGTGGCGAAACCGCGTCTGTTCCGCTTGGATTTGCGCCGTGGATTCCAGCTGGCGCAGTCCGGTCCAGGCATTGCCAAAGCCGTCTGCATAGATGATCTGCGCCGGCGAGCCGGAGGCATCGCGGCTCGGCGCCGACACCGGCGAATGGTCCGGCCAGTCGCCCTGCGCGAGCCGGACCGCCGCGGGTGCGAACAGGTCGCGGCCATGAAAGCTGGCCGAGAGCCGTTCCGGCACCCAGTCCAGCGCCCACCAGCGGGCGTTCTGTTCCTGTTCGGCCACGCGATTCAGCAGGCCGTTGTCCGGCCCCACGAACAGGCGGCCACCTGCGCGCAGGATGACCGGGCGGCGGCGCGTGCCAACACCGGGGTCGATCACGGCGCAGACCACGGCGTCCTGGGGCAGGCGCTCTACCAGTGCCGCCAGCAGCCAACCGGCGGCGATAGGCGAAAAGGCCGGCGCATCGTGCATCAGGTCGAAGACCGGGACATGCGGGCCCCAGCGGTGGGCGGCCAGGCGTAGCTGCCCGACATAAGGTCCGTCGAAGCCGAAGTCGGTAAACAGCACGACAGGCCGCATATTAGGTCGTGGCCTCGAACGCCGGAAACAACAGCGTCACGATCAAGCCATGCGGTTGGGCGGTCTGCGCCTGTACCTGCCCGTGGTGCGCCCGGGCGACGCGGTCGACCAGTGCCAGGCCCAGGCCGTACCCGGTGCCATGGCCGTCTCCGCCCCGCCAGAACGGCTCGAAGACGCGCGGCAACTGACCGGGGGGCACACCGGGACCGTCGTCTTCAACCGCCATGCGGATGCCGTCCGGCGTGCGGCCCAGATGCACGCGAACACGCGTGTTGGCGTAGCGCAGCGCATTGGAGATCAAATTGTCCAGCGCACGATCAATCAATCGTATGTCCACTTGGGCGTCCAGCCGGTCCGGGGTTTTGATGTCCAGCCGAATGTCTCTTTCGTCCGCAAGAATCCCGTGGCGTTCCCCGGCATCCCGGCACAATTGGGCGAGGTCGGTGGATTCACGCTGAATGCGGCTGTGCTCCGACACCTGCTCCGGATCGAGCCTGGCGAAGGTCAGAATCTCCTCCACCAGGTCATCGATGCGGTCCACCTCGGCATCGCAGCGATCCAGCGCATCCGGTCGCTGGGCGCGGGCGAGTTCCAGTGCCAGACGCATCCGTGCCAGCGGCGAACGGATCTCGTGGGACACATCGTGCAGCAGGCGATCACGGTCGCGAACAAGCGTTTCGATGCGGGCGGCCATGGAGTCGAAATCACGGGCAAGGGCGGCGATTTCATCCTGACCACTCCGGTGCTCGGGCGCGACCCGCGTGCCCAATTCGCCGCCCGCAAAGCGTCGCACGGCCTGCTGGATGCCTCGGACGGGGCGGGTCAGCCGGCGCGCTACCCACCAGGCCACCAAGGTGATAACCAACAGCGAGAGCACCAAGTGCAGCCCCAGCGCCAGCCCCGGCGAGACCGGTCGCTCTCCCGGCATCTGGACCGCGACTGCGGTGACCTGATCGCCATCGGGCTCGGTCACGGGTGCGATAACGGCCAGCCCGCCGCGGGGCAACCGCAGTTTGCCCGCCGGCGCGTTCATGATCTCGTTGCGCAGCGATTCCAGTTCCGGTGGCAGTGGGCGTGAGCCGCGAATGATGACCAGCCGGTAACCGCGTTCACGCAGGCGCCGATGCAGCTCGCGTGTCGCGGCGCGGCCCCGGTATTGTGCGGCGGTGACGGCATCAGCCAGTTGCTCGGCATCCAGCGCGGACCAGGCGCGGTAAGCATTGATGCGCTGGGTGACGAAAACGCTGATCAACAGTGTCACCACCAGCGCGAGCCAGAATGCCATCAACAACCGGAGCGTCAGGCTACCCCTCATCGTGTTCCACCAGCGCGTAGCCGGCGCCGCGTACGGTGTCGATCCGCAGCCCGGCCTCGGCGTCCGTGAGCTTCTTGCGCAGGCGGCTCACGTGGACGTCCACGGCGCGGTCGTAACGCTCCAGGCTGCGCCCCAGCGCCTGTTCGGTGAGCGCTTCGCGGGAGATGACATCACCCGGCTGCGACAAAAAGCTGCGAAGCATTTCGAACTCGGCGGCCGTCAAGTTAAGCGGTGTCGTGCCGCATCGCACCGACCGCCGGCCCGTGTCCAGCTCCACACCGGCGAGGCGTAGCGTCTCCGGGGCGGCGCGCGGGCGGGGCTGGTGGCGGCGGAGCAGGGCTCGCAGCCTGGCCACCAGTTCGCGCGGCATGGCCGGCTTGGGCAGGTAGTCGTCGGCGCCCAGCTCCAGGCCGATAATGCGGTCCAGCGGTTCGCCGCGGCCGGAGAGCATTAGCACGGGCAGATCCCACCCCGCTCGGATCTGTGAAAGCGCGTCGAGCCCGGTCATGCCGGGGAGCATGACATCCAGCACCATGGCGTCGGGAGGGTTGTCGGTCTGGCTCAGTGTGTCCAGTGCGGCCTCGGCGCTGTGCACGGCGAAGGCGTCCAGAGACTGGGTCGCCAGATAGTCGATCAGAAGGTCGCAGAGCGCCGTATCGTCGTCTGCGATCAGGATGCGAGGCCGCGTATTCATGGGGGCAGTGTGCCCGCAGCGTTTTGTGTCTGGCGAGCGCTTTACGCATCTTTACACGACCGCAACGCAACTTGACCCGCGCCCGGCGTACAAAGTGTTCGTCACTTACCGACGGAGTTTTCCCGATGAAACGATTGATCACGATTGCCCTGGTGTCCCTGTCCGCCCTGACCATGCTGAGCACGCCTGCCCTGGCGCGTCCGGACCACGACGGCGGTTACATGAAGCACATGTTCAAGGGCCTGGATCTGACCGATGAACAGAAGTCCCAGATCGGCAGCATCATGGAAGCCAATCAGCCGGAGTCTCAGGCGCTGAGGGAACGCACGCGTTCGCTGCACGACAAGATGATGGAGTTGGACCCCACGGCTGGTGACTACCAGACCGATGTGCAGACGCTGGCCAATGAAGCAGCGGAACTCAAGCGCGAGCAGGTGTTGCATGGCAGCGAGCTGCGGAGGCAGGTTGCACAAGTGCTGACCCCGGAACAGCGTACGGAGATGAAAGAACGCGCGGCGAAAAAGCGTGAAAAATTCCGCGAACGCGCTGAACGCTGGGCCGACAAGAAAGGGCGCTAGCGCGTAGCGACCGACCGGCCTTCCATAACGGCGAGCCCTGGGCTCGCCGTTTTTTGTCGTGGTGTCCGGTTCGGCCGGCCCGGCTACACTATGCTCCGCTTCGCCCGAGTCTCGCTCCTGCATGATCCCGCAATTCGCGCACTGGCTGATCGAAGGTGCTCTGCTATTCGGTCTGGTCGCCTGTTTACTGCGGTTGCAGCGGCTTCGGTCGAAGGCCGCAGGCTTGGTCCAGTCTGTCGGCGATGCGTCCTCGCGCTCGGATACCTACATCGCCATCCGTATCCTCAACCCGATGGAGCTGGCGCGACGCCAGTCCTGGCTGGCTGGAACCCTTGCCGGTATCTCGCCGAATTTTGTCCGCAAGCTGGTGCATGCCCGCACGGTGCAAATCCTCAAGGAGCAGCTGCTCGACTACGGCGTGGACGCCGACGTGCGGCTGGAGCAGGGGCGTCCCGGTCCAGGCCTGCCGTTGCGTGGCGACGAGGCAGCCGCAAAACCCGGAAAGGACAATCCGGCGGCCAGGCTTTAGGTCAGCTTCAGCGTCCCGACCAGCAGGCAGGCCCAACCGGCCAGAAACAGCAATCCGCCCAGCGGTGTGATTGCGCCCAGCACGCGGATGCCCGACAGCGCCAGCGCATAAAGGCTGCCTGAAAACAGCAGAATGCCGAGTGCAAACAGCAGGCCGGAGGCGTTGAGCCAACCCGAGGCACCGCGCAGCAGAAGCAGCCCGACACCCAGCAACGCCAGCGCGTGCCAGAACTGGTAGTTCACCGCGGTTTCCCACACCCGGAGCATGTCTGAATCCAGACGCTGGCGTAGTGCATGTGCGCCAAAGGCGCCGAGGGCGACACCGAGAAAGCCGAACAGGGCAGAGAGTGGAAGCCAGAGTGATTGCATGGGATTGGAAACGCTTGGGTCGGGGGTCAGAACCGGTAGATTAGATCCGCCATGATCGATAGGACGGAGTAGGACTGGTCACCGGCCGTCAGCGCAGTCTGCCGCATCGCCAGATCGGCCGCACAGCTGCGTGTCAGCAGCCAGTTCATTCCAAGCAGTGCGCTGCCGCCCTGGCCGGAACGGCGGTAGGCGCGCTCGCCGTCGACATCGAAGGCGGTGTCGCGGGTCCAGTCGCTGCCCAGATCCGTCGATTCGCCCACCGTTGTTGTGAACTCGCCATCCAACCACTTCATGTCGACATAGATCGCGACGGCTGGCGTGGCTTGCCAATCCAACCGCCCGCCGGCACCCAGACGCCAGGTGGAGAATGCGTCTGACGCCGTTGCCTGAGCGTCGAAGCGTGCCGATACCCGAGCTTGCAGGCGTGTCGTTAGCTGCGAGGTCACGCTGGCGCGAACTGCCGTTCTGGCTCCGTCGCGTAGGCGATCGCCGGTTTCATGCCATTGCAGGTTGGTGGAGATCGACCACAGCGCGGCATGGAAACCGGCTCCGGGTTGGTAGCTCCACGCCACGCCGGACTCGGCCTGGGCGTATGACAAGGCAGTGAATCGGAGGTTTTGTGCGGTGTGCGCCCCGACATGCCAGCGCAGTGCCTGATGCGCGTTGAGCAGGCGAACGGTCTGTCCGCGTAGCGACTGAGTCACAGCCAGGCTTTGTTGCCGCTGGTCCGAGCGCGCCGCGTGATTGGTGTTCGAATCATAGATCAGGCCGTTTTGGCCCTGCCAGGTCCAGTTGGCCACGGCAATCGACGGCAGGGCGGCGAGGCCAAGCGCCAGCCCGGCTCGCCAAACCGCGGGCCGGGGCCGGGGCGCAGCCACACGGCGATTCATCCAGCTAAAGCTCCCTGCCACGTTGCGTTCCCCGTTGTCGACGCGGCGAATTCTTGCGTTGTGGCCTCCAACAAGCAAACCCCATCGCATGTCGGGCGCGCTTCGCCGGTGCCCGGCCGTTGGCAACTGCTATCGTGCATGCTGCCTATGGATGGGGACTGGCGTGAGCACTCACGATGATGTTGATGACGCGCGGCGGCGTTTTCTGGAGCGCGCGTTGCAATCGGGCTGGCTGATCGGCGGGCTGGGTTGGATGACCGCGGGGCAGACGGCTCCGTTTGGCGAGGTTCCAAACCCCCTGCCAGCGGGCAGGTCCGTGTTTCGTGTCCGCGGCGACGTCCGCGTCAACGGCTTGCCGGCCACGCTCGAGACGCTGATCGGGCCGGACGATCGCATTGAAACCGGCGACGATGGGGAACTGGTCGCCGCCGTGGGCAGCGACGCCTTTCTGATACGCCGACGCAGCTCGGTGAACCTGGGGTTGTCTGCAGCAAAACAGGCCTTTCGTCTCGTCACCGGGGCCATGCTCACGGTCTTCGGTCAACGCCAGCAGCCGATTTGGATTCACACGCCCACGGCGACCATCGGGATTCGCGGAACCGGGGTCTACGCGGCGGCAGATGGTGACCGGACGTACCTCTGCACCTGTTACGGGAGCACCGAACTGCAGGCGACATTGGCAACGGACGTACGCGAGCAGATCACCGCCCGGCATCATGACGCCCCACGTTACATTCTCGGTGCGCCTGAGGCGGGCAGCTGGATCATTCCCGCGCCGTTTATCGATCACGAAGACGTCGAGTTGCGAATGCTTGAGGCGCTGGTCGGCCGCGAGGTCCCATTCGCGATCACCGATGATGCGTATCTACGGCCACGGCGGGACTACTAACGCCCCTAGATCGATAACTCCGGCGTGACCAGTTCGGTGTGCTCGACCACGCCGTCTGTCATCCAGCAGCCGGTGCAGGTGGGGTCAGCCTGTTCGGCGAGCACGAACAGATAAAGCCGTACCGGGCCTTCCTGCGGGTAGATGCGAACGGGGAAGACCAGGCGATCACCGCGTTCCACCGGCGGGCCGATTTCGGCGCTGCGGTGGTCGATAAGTGGGGCGTATCCGGCCTCGATCATCTGAATGAACCGGGGCAACGGGCCGGTGCTTTCCCGGTTGCCGGGGGATGCGAACGCAAACGCGGTGGCGATGCCCGTATCCGGCGCGGGTTCGTTATTGCTACGCAACGCCGTGAGTACGATGTCCACGACCTCCCGCGGTGCGAACTCTGGCGAGGGCTCGGCGGGTGGCGTGCTCGACATCGAACAGGCTGTCATCACCAGGCCCAGGCCTAGCGCGAACGCTACAGAAGGTTTCCGGCCATCACTCATCCTGCGCGCTCCCTGTTGAGACTCCGATCAGTATGCGGGCGACGGTCGCAGCTGAAAAATCTGAACATGCCGCGACCCTGCATGGCGTTTGGGCATCTTGTTGGGACTGGAGGCCTGGTGACGCGCGTCCATCAGCGCGTCCCTGGGCGGTCGACGCACCGAAACTACCGCCGGCCTGTCCAGAGGCATAGACTGCCCGGGCGAACCATTGCACGGCGCCATCAGAGCGTCCGGGTCCGCGGAACGTATCAGGAGGAGAACAATGAGGCGATGGATTCTGCCGGCCCTGGCCGGACTGTTAACGGTTGCCGGCTGTCAGCCCGCGACGAACACGACCACGGCGGCTGAGACCGCCCCGCAAAAAAAAGCCAGTTGCGTAATGACCGTGGGATGGGACCCTTGGGAACCCTATAGCTACGAGGCCGTCGATGGTGCGGTGACAGGTCTGGATGTGGACCTCGTTCGCCAGCTCGGTGAATCCGCCGGATGCCGGCTGGACTTCCGCAAGGGCAATTGGGTGGCCCTGCTGGAAGAGTTGCAAGCCGGCGACGTGGATGTACTGATGGCGGCCACGCCGACCAGCGACCGGCGTGACTTCGCCCACTTTTCCGAGCCGTATCGCGATGAGTCCTTTGTCTTGTTTGCCCACAACGGTGGCGTTCAGGCCTACCAGGGCCTAAGCCTCGGGCAGCTGCTGGCGGACGGCAAGCGGGTCGGGATCACCGATGGCTATTACTACGGCGAGGATGCGCAGGCGCTGCTCTCCAATCCGGATTACGACGAGCAGATTGTCCCGGCGCCGGTTCCCGAAGCGAATTACCGCCATCTGGAAGAAGGGCTGGTAGACGTGGTGATCGGCGATCCCTATGTGGCCGGAGCGGTGCTGCGGCGAACCGGCATGGGCACGTCGATCAAGCAGCTGCGCGGGAATGTCCACAGGGGGTCAGTGACGTTCATGTTCTCCAAGAACAGCGTCTCCAACGACCAGGTGCAGGCGATGAACGCAGCCTTGGATCGCTTGCAGTCCGCCGGTCACATCGCCGGGATACTCAGCCGCTATCGCGGCAGCTAGGCGCTTGGCGCCGGTCGGTCAGGTACCGGCCGGCGCACCGGCTGGACGGTTCGCCAGACACATGAATAACGCCACGCCCAGCCCCCAGGCGCCGTTGAGAATCAGCGCGCCGATGATGACCTGCGGATTCCAGCCGGCAGCGAACGCCATCCCCTTGATCGGAAAGACGATGAACAGTGCAACCGCACTCGGGAGGACTGCCCCGAGAATGAGCGCGCGGAGCCCGTAGCCCACTCCATGGGCGTTGCGCAGCATCCACCAGATCGGCAGGCCCCAGATGCCGCCCCAGAAGGCGAGTGAAATGACGGCCGGGATGCCTAGCGGCGCCGTGGCCGCCATATTGAAGGGCGGAGCAGGCAGGGCTGCCCCGGCCATATAGAACAGGGTGTACACGCCCTGGTGGCAGACCAGTGTCGCGACAAAGCCGCCGATGAATGCTTTGAAGTATTCCATCCGTCTCTCTCCCTGATCCCGTTGGGGATATGCGCGTCGCGCATGATTGGCGCGAGGGCGATAATATACGCGGCCGTACTTTGCTGCGCCGACCCGCGATTCCATGAGCCTATTCGACCGGACCAGCCTGAAAATCTCGCCCAGCGAGTTCCCCGCGCCGGATTTTGACCCGGCGGATCAGAGTGATCGTGTGGGCACGCTCGCCGTGCTCGCGGGCGGTTGTTTCTGGTGTGTGGAAGCGGTTTATCGCGAGCTGGTCGGGGTGAGTTCAGTGCTGTCCGGCTATGCCGGTGGTTCCGAAGACACGGCGGATTATCAGACCGTTTGCACCGGTAGTACCGAGCATGCGGAAGTGGTGCAGATCGTGTTCGACCCCTTGCGGACGACCTTTGGCGAGATCCTGCGAATTTTTTTCGCGGTCGCCCATGATCCGACGCAGGTGAATCGCCAGGGCAACGACCGCGGCACCCAGTATCGCTCCGCCATCTTCTACGCCAACGACTTGCAGCGCGAGATCGGCGAACGCTACATCGCACAGATCAACGCCGCCGGCGTGTTCGATGAGCCTGTCGCCACGCGGTTGGAGCCGCTGGAAGCCTTCTTTCAGGCAGAGGGCTACCACCAGAATTACGCCGCCCTGAATCCCGGCCAGGGTTATATCCAGGCGGTGGCGCAGCCCAAGGTGGACAAACTGCGCGCTTATTTCGGTGATCGTCTGCGCGGGTAATGGCCCGCTGCCCGACACCGCTTCAGTTCATTGATTGAGAGTGCCGGCTGGCGCCGATGCTCCCGCAACCTTAATCGCTATCCAAGGAGTCAAGACCATGGCTGATTACAAGGCCCCCGTCCGCGACATGAGCTTTGTCGTGAATGAAGTGCTCAAGTTCGATGCACTGCGAGACACGCTCGGCTATACCGATGCGACGCCAGACACGATTGACGCCGTGTTCGAAGAGGCCGGCAAACTGGCCTCGGAAGTCGTGCACCCGCTGAATCAGATCGGTGACGCCGAAGGTGCCAAGCTCAACGACGGTGTAGTGACCCTGCCTGACGGATTCAAGACCGCCTTCGAGCAGTATCAGGAAGCCGGCTGGGCCACGATGCACGCGGCCGAAGAGTTTGGTGGCATGGGCATGCCGCATCTGGTCGCCGTGCTGGTAGACGAGATGTTTTCCGCAGCAAACCACTCCTGGTACATGTACGCGTCGTTGACCCACGGCGCGGTCAGCGCGATCCAGACCTGGGGCACGGACGAGCAGAAAGCCACGTTCCTGCCGAAGATGGCAACCTGCGAATGGACCGGCACCATGAACCTGACGGAACCGCACGCCGGTACCGACCTGGGCATGCTCAAGAGTCGCGCCGAACCTAACGGTGACGGCAGCTACTCGATTACCGGTACCAAGATATTCATCTCCTGCGGCGAGCATGAGATGAGCGAAAACATCGTCCACCTGGTCCTGGCCAAATTGCCTGACGCCCCGGCGGGGACCAAAGGCATCTCGATGTTCATCGTGCCCAAATTCCTGGTGAACGATGACGGCTCACTGGGCGAGCGCAACTCGCTCAAGTGTGGCTCCGTCGAGCACAAGATGGGCATCAAGGCGTCAGCGACCTGCGTGATGAACTACGAGGGCGCCACCGGCTATCTCATCGGCGCCGAGCATGGCGGGCTCAAAGCGATGTTCACGATGATGAACGCGGCGCGACTGGGCGTGGGCGTCGAGGGCCTGGCCAAGGCCGCGCTGGCCTATCAGTACGCCACCGACTACGCGAAAGAGCGGATCCAGGGCCGCGCGCTGACCGGACCGCAGGATCCGGACAAGCCCGCCGACAACATTCTCGTGCATCCTGACGTGCGCAAGATGCTGCTCACGATTCGCAGCTTTGTCGAGGGTGGCCGCCTGCTGGCCGGCTACTGCGCGATGATGCTGGATGTGCGCCACAAGCACCCGGACGACGACACCCGCACCCGCGCCGAAGATATCGTCAGCCTGCTGACACCGGTGATCAAGGCCTTCTTTACCGACGAGGGTTTCCGCGGTGCCAACCTGGGCATGCAGTGCTACGGCGGCCACGGCTACATCGTCGAATGGGGGGCCGAGCAGATCGCTCGCGACGCGCGCATCAGCATGATGTACGAGGGTACGAACGGCGTGCAGGCCATGGACTTGGTCGGTCGCAAGCTGTTCTGGAACGGTGGTCGTGGTGTTAAGGCGTATTTCCAAGAGATCACCGAAACGCTGGACGCAGCGGCGGGCCGCGATGACCTCAAGGATGTGGCGGCCAACGTGCGGGCGGCGTTCGATTCCCTGCAGGAGGGCACCCAGTACCTGCTGGAGCAGGCCAGCGCCGCACCGAACAACCTGGGCAGTGCGGCCACCGACTACCTGCGCCTGTTTGCCGTGACCGCGATTGGGGCCATATGGCTGCGGGCCGCGACCGTGGCGCAGGAGGCCCTGGACGGCGGCTCGTCCGAGACCGCGTTCTACGCCGCCAAGCCGGTGCTGGCACGGTTCTTCGCCGAGCAGTATGTCGCCGAGCACAGCTCGCTGCTGGCCCGCGTGAAGTCAGGCGCCGACACGATCATGGCGCTGGAGGTTGCCGCGTTCTGAGCGTGTTTCGCTCTTGATTGATGTCATAAAGCCGCGGTTTGTTCGCGGCTTTATGACATCTGCGTCACACATCGACCGGCTGTTCGTTGTATTTACTATGTCGGATGGCACGAATGCCGCTTAAGGTGCATGCGGTCCATCGGAGAGATCGTCATGCCTCAATCACGCCAGAAATTTCTGCTCAAGATTAACGAGGCCAAGGCCGTTGTTGAGCTCTCCGAGATGCGGGTTTCGGCCAGTCATCTGCGACCTGGCCGACGCGAGGGAGATGACGTCATGGACGACACCGTCATGTTCCACGCCCTGTGGCTGGAGGATGACGACAGTTACGACCATGAACTGTCGCTAGAGCCAGGCCTGTTTGAAGCCAAGGTGGACGACGTGATCCAGACGCGCGTGCTCTCCGACGGCAAGGTGATTCGCTTTCTCAGCTTGGTCAACAAGCGGACGGGTCAACGCGTGACCGTCAATTCACTCAGTCGCGCCGTGGTCGATTGCGGACTCACCGAATCGTATGGCGAGATGATTGGCCGCGTGTCATTGGCCGCTCTAGGCAGCCTGGCGGGAGCCTACCTGCTGTCGTTGTTGTACGTGCTGGATTCCTGGACCGAGTTTTCTGTCGCTGCGCTGCTGATGTGGGTGGTCTCCAGTGCGCTGCTGATCGACGCGCGCCGCCGCCGTGTGCGGCGTTGGTCGCAGAAGATCGATACGGCTCCGGATCTTTCCGCCAACAACTAGTCCTGTCACGGGCGCCCGACGCGCCGCCATCTTGTCTCAATGAAGCAGCAGATTTCTGTGGCCTGAATCTAAGTCTGACTCAGGTATCGTGGCTGTCGTGCGCAAGATTGTTCATATCGATATGGATGCGTTTTACGCGTCGGTCGAGCAGCGTGACCGACCGGAGTTGATCGGTCGGCCGACCGTTGTTGCCTGGAAGGGGCCACGGTCGGTGGTTTGTGCGGCATCGTACGAGGCGCGCCGCTTCGGTATCCGCTCTGCCATGCCAGCGATGCGAGCCGCTCGCCTGTGCCCTCATGCCGAGTTCATTCCGCCGGATTTCAAGCGATACAAGGCGGTCTCGCGGCAGGTGCAAGCCATTTATCGCCGCTACACCGACCAGATCGAACCCTTGTCGCTGGACGAGGCGTATCTGGACGTCACCGAACAACGCGGTGGTCTGGCCACCGCGACGGAAGTCGCCGAGGCGATACGGAGCGCGATTCGCGAAGAGCTTGCACTGACCGCCTCGGCGGGTGTGGCCCCGAACAAGTTCATCGCCAAGATTGCCTCGGACTGGCGCAAGCCGGATGGCCTTTTCGTCGTGCCGCCACACCGGGTGGATGCCTTTCTCGAACCGTTGCCAGTCGCCAAGATTCCCGGTGTGGGCCGGGTCACGCAAGGCAAGCTGGAGGCGTTGGGCATTCAAACGGCAGGCGATCTTCGGCGCAGCGATGTGCCGGTGCTGCACCAACAGCTGGGGCAGTATGCCGAACGCTTGCTGCAGCTTGCCTGGGGGCAGGACGATTCACCCGTGCGCACGGAGCGCAGGCGCAAGTCGCTGTCGGCCGAGGACACCTTCAGCGATGACCGGCCATTGTCGGAGCTAGAACCCGACATCCGTCGGTTGGCGCAGAAGGTCTGGCAGCAGGCCGAGCGTGAGCAGTATCGCTCCAGAACGGTCCTCCTCAAGCTGAAAACTCGCGCCTTTGTCACGCTAACGCGGCAACAGACGCTGGTGGCCCCGCCGCCTTCTCTGGAAGCCTTCACCCAGAGCGTGCTGGCACTGCGTCATCGCGTCGATCTCCCGGCGACCACGTTGTATCGCCTGGTCGGCGTTGGATTTCAGCAACTCATGCAACCCGCGCCAGCGGTCTCGCAACCCTCGCTATTCGATCCGTGCGGTTCGACCAACCAAGTGCCGTGATTGGTTAGACTGCCCCCAACGACCGGTCATCCGCTCGCGGTGACGGCCGACCCGAATAAAAGACCAGGACATCATGCGAATCATTTCCCTATTGGTCGCGGCCACGCTAACGGCCTGCGCGAATCATCCGCTTCCCATCATGAAAACCGCCAGCAATCCACTCTTGCAGCCCAGTCCGCTGCCTTACGAGTATCCGCCGTTCGACCGAATCAAGCCGGACCATTTCATGCCGGCCTTCGAGGTCGGCATGGAGGAGTCGCTCGAGCAGGTCGACACCATCGCCAGCCAGTCGGAGGCCCCGACCTTCGACAACACCATTGTTGCGCTGGAGAAAAGCGGGCGGACGCTGAATCGGGTTCAGACGGTGTTCTACAACCTGGTCGGGACTCACGGCACCGAGGCCTTGCAGGCCATCGACGAAACCATCTCGCCGCAACTGGCTGCCCATCGGGACAAGATTTTTCTCAACACCAAACTGTTCGAGCGCATCGACACGCTGTATCGCGAACGGGGCAGCCTGGGGCTGGATGCCGAGGCATCGCGTTTGCTGGAGCGCTACCACGTGAGCTTCGTTCGCGCCGGCGCGCGTCTGGGCGCGGATGATCAGCAACGGCTGCGTGAGATCAACACCGAGTTGTCACGGCTGACGACACAGTTCCAGCAGAACTTGCTGAAACACACGAACGAGCTCGCGGTCGTGGTGGACGATCCTGCGCAGCTCGCCGGGCTGTCGGAATCGGCGATTGAGGCCGCCGCCGCGATGGCGAAGAGCCGCGGCGTTGATGGCTATGTGCTGACCCTGCAGCTGCCGACCTTACAGCCACAACTGGCTGAGCTTGAGAATCGCGCGTTGCGCGAGCGCCTGCATCGGGCCTCCATCCAGCGCGGCAATACCGATGGAACCCTGGACAACCGCCCGGTGCTGCAGGCGATCGTTGCCTTGCGTGCCGAGCGGGCTCGGTTGCTGGGCTACGACACCCACGCTGATTATGTGCTCGCGAATGCCACCGCGGGTACGGCCGATGCCGTCAACAAGCTGCTGGCCAAGCTGGCAAAACCCAGCGCGGCGAACGCCGGCAAGGAAGCCGCGCGCCTGCAACAGGCTGTCGATGCGGCTGGTGAGTCCTTCGATCTAAAGGTCTGGGACTGGCCCTACTACCGCGAAATCGTGCGGCAACAAGACTACGACTTCGATCAGACTGCACTGAAGCCTTATTTCGAGATGCAGCGGGTGCTGGAGGACGGCGTGTTCTTCATGGCCGAGAAGCTGTATGGACTGCGCTTCGAGCGCCGTGATCATCTGCCCGTCTACCACCCGGACACCACGGTCTACGAGGTGTTCCAGGACAATGGCTCGGCGCTGGGCATTTTCATCTTCGACCCCTTTGCGCGTGATACCAAGCGTGGCGGGGCTTGGATGAACAGCTATGTGCGTCAGTCGCGGTTGTTGGGGACGCGGCCGGTCGTCGCGAATCATCTGAACATCACCAAGCCCGCAGGCGACGGTCCGGTGCTGATGACGCCGAGTGAAGTGAACACCATGTTCCACGAGTTTGGGCACGCGGTGCATGGCTTGCTTTCGAACGTGCACTACCCGTTCTTCTCGGGCACGGCGGTGCCGCGTGACTTTGTCGAATACCCATCCCAGGTGCATGAAATGTGGGCGTTCTGGCCTGAGGTGATGGCGAACTATGCGCGCCACTACGAGACCGGTGAGGCGCTGCCACCGGCGATGATCGAGCGCTACAAGTCCACCGAGTTGTTCAATCAGGGCTACGACACGACCGAGTATCTCGCCGCCTCGTTGCTGGATCAGGCCTGGCATCAGCTCACGCCTGATGCGATGCCGGATGACGTAGAAACCTTCGAGATGCGGGCGCTGGAACAGGCAGGCGTGGCACTGGAGCTGGTGCCGCCTCGGTACCGCAGTACCTATTTTGCGCACGTCTTCTCTGGTGGTTACTCGGCGGGCTACTACTCCTACGTATGGTCGGAAGTGCTCGATGCCGACACGGTCGCGTGGTTCAAGGAAGACGGTGGATTGAGCCGGAAGAACGGTGATCGCATGCGCTACGGCATTCTGTCGCTGGGGGGCAGTGTCGACGCCCAGCAGATGTACGAGGCCTTCCGCGGTCGGCCCGCGGCCATCGAGCCGCTGCTGGAGCGTCGCGGCCTGACAGCCGAGTAGGCATCGTCACCGCTTGCCAGGACGCTGACGGCCGGCCCATTGGAGGTGTCGTTGCACACCGGGGTCGGCCAGCAGCCGGTCCAGCGTCGCATAGTCGCGGCCGAGCGTGACTTCATCAAAGTGACGATGAACAAAGCGGTGGCAAAGCCGGCATAACCAGATGCCGCGCTGGTGCATGTCGTCGCGAGAATAGCGCTTCGCGAACCACGCCCGGCGATGCACCTTGCGCGGAATCAGGTGATGAAACTCCAGTCGGGTATCCCGCTGGCAAAGCTGGCAGGTCGAGACAGGTGCAGGCATGGGGCCAGTGTAAGCGGCCGGTTTTCCGCGCTCATTGGCCTGTCATGTTGAGGCGCTAGCCTGAACATAAACCTGCCCGATGCGGGCGGCTGTAGTTCATCGATAGCCTGTGCGGAACCCACTCATGCGTAACACCCTTGCCTTGGCGCTGGTCTGGCCGTTGTTGTTTGCCGCCTGCGGCACTAGCCCGCTACCACCTGGGCCGGTTGCGGAGAACCCCGATCCTGATCCGCAGCCGCCCGAACCGGTGGTGCCGCCGCCTGTGCTGCAAACCGATCAGGTCATCGTGGCGCATCGTGGAGCGTCGGGGTACGCGCCGGAGCACACGCTGATGGCCTACGACCTCGCCTTGGAGATGGGCGCCGAGTACATCGAGCAGGACGTGCTGCCCACGGCCGATGGTGTGTTGGTTTGCATCCATGACGACACGCTGGATCGCACGGCCCGCGGCCCGGTGGAGAACTGCACGGGCAATGTCAGTGATAAGACGCTGGAACAGCTCCGCAGCTGTGACTTCGGCACATGGTTTAACGAGGCGAACCCGGACCGGGCACGCGAGGAGTACGTCGGGTTGCCGATCCCGACGCTGGAAGAGGTTTTCCAGCGCTACGGCAATGCGCCGGATATCAAGTACTACGTCGAGATCAAGCCCAACACGAGCACCGGCGGCAGCGTGGAGCAAACCTTGCTGGATCTAATCCATGCCTATGATTTGTACGATGGGGCCGTGAACGACCGCCAAGTACTGGTGCAGTCGTTTATCCCGACCTCGTTGATCAACATGCGTGCGCTGGATGCCGAACTGCCGTTGATCCAGCTGTATGCCGCCGGGGCGACGGCGGGCGTCGTGCTGGCATCGAGCTATGCCTTCGGCATCGGCCCAAGTTCGGCTGAGGTGACGCCGGCGCTCGTCAGCCTGACCCATTCGCTGGGCATGGCGATCCACCCGTATACGATCAACAGCGAGGATGACCTCGCCGCCATGGCTGCAATGTGCGTCGATGGCTTGTTCACGAACTTTCCTGACCGCTACCGCGGCGTGCTGTCCGAGACCGAGTTCGGTTGCCCCGCGCCGATCCGCTGACCTGCGAAACCATCTTTTCGATTGCCGCCGGCCCCGCAGGCACGTTACTTTCAGCGGCATACATAACGCCGGAAGGGAGATTCACATGCTGACCGTTCATCACCTTGAGAATTCACGATCGCAGCGTGTGCTCTGGCTTCTGGAAGAACTGGGCGTGGACTACGAGGTCCAGCGCTATCAGCGCAATCCGGACACCTCGCTGGCGCCACCCGAACTGCTGGAGGTGCACCCGCTGGGCAAGTCGCCGGTGATTTCCGATGACGGCGAAGTGGTGGCCGAAACCGGCGCCATCATCGAGTATCTGACCGAACAATACGGGCAGGGGCGTCTGGTTCCCGCGGACCCTGTCAACAAGAAGGCCTACCGCTACTGGATGCACGCGGCCGAAGGTAGCGTGATGCCGCTGCTGGTCATGACCCTGGTGTTCAACAAGGTCGAGACGGCGCCCATGCCGTTTTTCATCCGGCCGATTGCCAAGGGCATCTCCGGCAAGGTCAAGGGCTCGTTCATCAATCCTAGCCTGCAGCGGGCGCTGGATCACATCGAGCAATCGCTGGGCGCGACCGGCTGGTTTGCCGGCCCGACCATGACGGCCGCCGATGTCATGATGAGCTTCCCGGTTGAAGCCGCCGCTGCGCGGAGCGGGCTGGAGTCGAAGTACCCGAACATGCGAGATTTTCTCAAGCGTATCCACGCGCTGCCGACATACCAGGCGGCGCTGGAACGTGGCGGACCGTATGAGCTGATGTCCTGACGGGTGCCGCGGCTGATTTCGCCGCCGGCTTTGCCAACTCGCTCACGATTGACCGCGATGACGACCACATTGTCGTAGCTGCATGCTCGGATATTCACGTTTGCTTTACGTCGATCGACCGATACTCACGTCTTATTCAGGTTTAAATCGGCAGGTCTGCCACGCGCAGCTTAGCCGGGGACAGGCCGTACCGAATGACCATGCTTGATCAGCTAATCGCCCACGCGGCCGAGCTGGTGCTTGTCATCGGTCCGGAGCGCCGCGTGCAGCGTGCGTGGGGCAGTGACCCCGTGACTGGCCGGTCTGCTGATCAGTTTGTGGATCATCCCCTGGCCGAGGCTTGGCCAGCGGCGTGGCCAAGCCTGTCGCAGCAGCTAACCGGCGTTGAGTCCGCACCGTTCACGATGGGCCTGAACCATGGCGGCCTGCAGGCGCTTTGCCGAATCCGTGTGGTCGGTCTCGATGCTGCCGGTGACGGTCTACACGCGCTGTTTGTCGACGTGGCGGCCGACGGCGACGAGCCGGGTGGGTCCCAGGACATCGTGCGCGAAATTCTCCGTCGACATCCGGACTACATGCTGGTTGTCGACGAAGCGGGCGAAGCGCGTGGAGTCAGTGCGGCGGTTGTCCGAGATTTCGGCACCGGAGTGGGTGGGCACATCGGCTTGCCGGAGTTGATGGCGGGCGATGCCTGGGACGCATTCCAGGCTCGGGCGCTGCCGGCGCTGCACCGGGATTCGGAGTGGCGAGGGAGCAGTACCTGGATCGGAACGGACGGCGAGCCAGTTCTGGTGCATATGCACGCGGTACGCCTGCCGGCGGAGGCGCCATCCGCGCCCACACGGGTCGCTATATTTGCCCGCGACAACGGTACAGAGCGGCGCATTGAAGAGGCCTTGCGGGAGAGCGAGCGCACATTGCGCGCGATCTTGGACGGCACGCCGGTCGCGCTGATCAGTCTTGAAATGAACGGGGCAATTCTGTCTGCCAACCAGCGGGCAGCGAGTTTGTTGGGCCGCGATGTCTCCGAACTGGTCGGGATGAACCTGCACCGCGTCATGGACGACCATGCCTTCGAGGAGGCGGTATTTCGCTTGGAGTTCGCCTACAGCGAAGATTCGTTGGAGCGCTGGAGTTCACAAGTGTTTACAGCCGATGGCGAGCGGTTGGACGTCGCTATCACGGTTCGGAGCGTGCTGGGGCGGGGCGGCCAGCGCGTATTGCTGGCAGCTTTAGAAGATGTCACCGAACACAACCGGCTTCAGGCCGAGATTACCCACCAGCTTGATCACGATGTGCTCACCGATCTGCTCAATCGCCGTGGTCTGGAACGCATGCTCAAACAGCGCGTGCCCGCAGACGATGCTCCGGGGTTCGTGTTTCATCTGAATATTGATTACTTCCGCTACATCAACGAGTTGATCGGTCAGACGCGCGCCGATGCGGTGTTGTGGGAGATCGCCGATGCGCTGCGGAACACGGTGGCCGGGACGGACTCGCTTCTCGCCCGCGTGGGCGCTGATGAATTTGTCGTCGTCCGTTTTGATGTGGACGCCGCCAGCGCACGTCAGCAAGCCGCCGACTTGCTGGCTGGCCTGGAGGCGGTTGAGCCAGCGGTGGACGAAACCGAGCTTTCGGTCACCGGTTGCGTGGGCTACTCGGCGCTCACCGAAGGCGGGTGGCTCAACGCGCTGACATCGGCTGGCTCGGCCTGTTATGCCGCCAAGTCAGCGGCGCGTGGCAGTGTCCGGGAGTTCACCGCCGAGGAGGAGTCCGACACCGACGACGCGCGAGCCGTGATGACCGCGGCGCGATCGGTGCGACGGGCGTTGAGCGACGAGTCCGTGCTGCTCTACGCACAGCCGATTTATCGGACCGAAGGCGCGATTTCCGAGGCGCCGCATGGTTTCGAGATTCTGGCGCGCTTCCGGGATCAGGATCGCGTGAGGTTCCCCCGGAACCTGCTGAGCGCGGCCGAGCGGTTCGGGCTCATGGACAGCTTTGATCGCTACATGGTCACCCGTGCCTTGCGATGGATGGACGAGCACCGGGACGTGATGTCCTGCACTGACCACGTTGCGATCAACCTGTCGGGGAACTCGGTATCCGATCACAACTTCCAGGATTTTCTGGTTGGCGCGGTCAAAGACTCAGGCATACCGCCCGAGAAACTTTGCTTCGAGGTGACCGAAACCATTGCGGTACGGAATATCGCGCAAGCTAGGCGCCTGATGCATCGGGTCGGGGCGCTGGGCTGTCGTTTTTCACTGGATGATTTCGGTGCGGGCATGTGTTCGTTCCAGTACCTGCGGGATTTGCCTGCGGACTACGTGAAGATTGACGGGGGCTTCGTTCAAGGCATGGAGGATGACCCGGTCCGGCGCCAGCTAGTGCGCTCGATCAACGAGACCGCGCAGGTGTTGGGCAAGGAGACGGTCGCCGAGTTCGTGGACAGCATGGTTGTGCTGGACATGCTCGATGCTTTGGGTGTGAACATGGTCCAGGGTTGGCTGTTCAGTCCTGCGGTTCCCATCGATGAGATTCAGACGATGGTCCGGCGCCTTGCATGAACCATCGCGCCGAATGCTTGTCTTCACATCCGAGGCAGATGACAGGCCCCCGTGGAGGGCGTGCCAGTACAACGGTGCCACTTGTGCCGTTATCATCTGCCGCCCTGTCGGGTCGATCGTCACGAATTGACGATGTCGGATCCGAGAACAAAATCGTCGGGACGCCATGTTCCACGATGCGAATGGCCGGGACAGGGATGGTTCCAGGACCGACGGCGCGGTATTGGTCGCTCGGTCACGAGGGGAGCACCGATCCTTTGTGTGCTTTTCTGAAAATTCGATCATTTTTACGTTCCACAATCGGAGGAGATATGTCCCGATCGATTGCACGCCTGGGTGCCGTTGGCGCCGCTGTGATGGCGGCCACCGTTTCGATGAATGCTCAGGCCAAGGTATCGGCCGACGAAGCCGCCAAGCTGGGCGGCGAACTGACACCGTTGGGTGCGGAGAAGGCCGGTAACGCTGCCGGGACCATCCCCGCGTGGGATGGTGGTTACCATGACCCGGAATGGCCGGAAGGCAAGCGCTTCGAAAACCCGTGGCCGGATGACAAGCCCAAGTTCGAGATCACCAAATCGAACATGGGCAAGTACGCAGACAAGCTGAGCGAAGGCCAGAAGGCCATGCTCGAGAAGTTTGATACGTACAAGATTCCGGTCTATGAGACGCGCCGCTCCGCGGCTAATCCGCAGTACATCTACGACGCCACCAAGGAAAACGCCACCCGCGCCACCCTGGCCAATAACGGCGAATCCCTGGTCGACGCCGCGGTTGGCGTTCCTTTCCCGATTCCGCAGTCTGGCAAGGAGATCATGTGGAACCACCGCACGCGTTACCGCGGCCCGTCCCTGGTGCGTTACAACGTGCAGGCTGCCGTGCAGACCAGTGGTGCGTTCTCTCTGTTCAAGCTTAAGGAGGATGTGCTCTTCAATTACACCGAAGAGGGCATGACGCCGGACGGCCTGAACAATGTGCTGCTGTACTTCCTGCAGCAGATCGAAGAGCCGCCGCGTCAGGCCGGTAGCATCCTGCTGGTCCACGAAACCGCAGACCAGGTCAAGGAGCCGCGTCGTGCGTGGCTTTACAACCCCGGTCAGCGTCGTCTGCGCCGTGCACCGAACGTCGCCTATGACAATCCGGGTACCGGCTCCGATGGCCTGCGGACCAACGATCAGCTCGACACGTTCAATGGCGCCACCGATCGCTATACCTGGAAGCTGGTCGGCAAGAAGGAAGTTTATATTCCGTACAACGCCTACGAGCTGCACAGCGACGACAACGAGTACGACGACATCATCAAGCCGGGTCATATCGACCAGGATTTGACGCGCTACGAGTTGCATCGTGTGTGGGTGGTTGACGCCAAGGTCAAGGACGGCACCAGCCATGTCTATGACCGCCGCACCTTCTACGTGGACGAAGACACCTGGCAGATTGCCTTGGTCGACATCTACGACAAGCGCGGACAGTTGTGGCGGGTGCAGGAAGCCCATGCGATGAGTTTCTATCGCTATCCAGCCACGGCGCAGATCGCCGGCACGGTGTACGACCTGCTCGCGAATCGCTATCTCGTACAGGAAATGAACAACGAGGAGCCGGAGCACACCGTCGAAGACTATGACGACGGTTACTTTGCGCCTGGCAACGTCAAGAAGATCGCTCGCAAGTAGTTCATTGAAGTTTGCACTGAGTGGTGAATGCCGCTCATCTGCTCAAAAAGGGCCTGCTGTCGCAGGCCCTTTTTTGTGCTCACCGCTTGTCGGCTTCGGCTCCCTCATCGTCATCTGACATCACGGCTTCTTAACCTGCGCACGTAAGCTGCTTGCCATGGGAAGTGGTATGACAATTGTGAGGAGTCGAGCCGGTGGTGGATTCACGCTGGTTGAACTGCTGGTGGCCATTGCCATGCTGGCGATTGTCGTGAGCTTTGCTGTGCCCGCCTATTCCGATTTCGTGATGCGCAAGCGTGCGGCCAGCGGTATCAATGACTTTCTGGTGGACCTGAATGCCGCGCGCAGCGAGGCGACGCGCCAGCGGCGCAATGTCGTCATGTGCGCCCGTGGGGGGGCGGCGGAAACCTGCGATGCCACGACGCAGTCTGCCGCCTGTATCTGTGATGACCAGGGGCAATGGGAAAATGGTTGGATCACCTTTGTTGATATTAATGGCGATGGTGCCTTGAGCGCGGCGTCCATCGACGCATTGCTCGGCGTGCATCCTGCGTTGGCGTCCGGCGTGCGGTTTCGCGAGGCAAGCGGCGACGGCAGCATCGCGTTTAACAGCCGTGGTGCGTTGGCCGGGACGGTTTCGCGTTTCGCGCTGTGCATCAACGACGATGCGGGCACGCAAGATGATGAGGACGTACTCGCCCGTGCGCGTTTCGTCGATGTGGCCCTGACCGGGCGCGCCGTGGTCAGCAGGGCCCAGGCGTCGCCCGGTTCCGCGTCCTCCGCTTGCTATGTTTCGCCATCATCATGAAGACGCAATCCGGGATCACCTTGCTGGAAGTGCTGATTACGCTGGTCGTGATCGCCATCGGCATGCTGGGCATGGCCTCGCTGCAACTGGGCGGCTTGCGCAGCAATCACAACGCCTACTACCGGTCGCAGGCCACCGGCATTGCTGCGGACCTCACCGATCGCATGCGATCCAACGTCGGCGCTGCCCGCAGCGGCGCCTATGCCGCTCAGCAGGTACCCGACGACCCCGGGTACGACTGCCAGACCTCGTTCCCGAACGGCACCGGATGCACACCGGCTGAACTGGCGGCCGCCGATCTGTACGCCTGGTACCAGATGCTTGGTAGTCCTGCCTCCGGTTTACCTGGGGCGGTCGCGACGGTGAGTTGCGCGGCGGGCTGCGCCGCGGGTGATCCGTACACGATCTCGCTGACCTGGGATGAAAATCGTAATGGTCAGATCGATGCGGACTACGTCGCTGCGACGCAATCCTCGGGTGCTGTCGAAGCCGATCCGGTTCTGAACGTGGTGTTTGCGCCATGAATACGTCTCAGTCGACAACGTCGGGGATCTCCATTGTCGAGATTCTGATCAGCCTGGCGCTGGGGTCGATTCTGGCGCTGGGGGTGATTCAGATCTTCGCTGGGAGTCAGGCGTCGAACGACATCATCATGGGTGAGGCGAGGCTCACCGAGAACTCGCGGTTTGCCGTGGACACGGTGGCGTCGACATTGCGCATGACCGGGCATCGGACCATGCCGGAAGAATTGCAGTTGCTGCGATTTGGTGCGACCAATCCGGCCGTGAATGCAAGCGACGGTGACGACACCGCGCTGGATACGGCCGCGCGCGAATACCAGGTGGCACTGGGCGGCGCAGCCGCCACGCTGGACGCGGTCAAGGCCAATTCAGACACCATTACCGTTCAGTACCAGGGCCTGGACGACAATACGATTCTCAATTGTCTCGGGCAGACGGTTCAGGGTGACTGGACCAGTGTCGATACCTTTTTCGTGGCCGAAGGCGCGACCGCAGCGGCCGCCGAATCGGATAGTGCCGATGCCGAAGCGTCCAGGCTGGCGCTGTACTGCTCCTCCGCGCTACTCGACGCCAGCGGCGTTCAGCAAGGCAATGCCACGACGCTGCCCATCGCCAACGACGTATTGAACCTGCAGATCGAACTGGGGGACGACGGTGATGGCGACGGAGCCGCCGATCGCTTCGTGTCGCCATCGACCGCCGGACTGAACATGGAAGAAGTCGTCAGCGTACGGCTGACTCTGACGATGTATGGCGCGCGTCCGCTGTCGTTAATCGATCGGATCGGCTCGGAAACCATCACCACCGTTGAGCGGGACTTGCAACGCCGGTTTGTTCGCACGATCAGCCTCAGGAATCTGCTGTCATGAAACAGTTGCATTCATCATCTGTCCGCCAGCGCGGTAGCGTGCTGCTGATCAGCCTGATCATGCTGTTGGTGCTCACCGTGATCGGGATTACAACGCTACGGACCGTGGTCAGCCAGGAGCGCATGTCGGCCAATGATCGCGATAGCCAGATCGCCTTCCAGGCCGCAGAGCTTGGATTGCGCGACGGCGAGCGTTGGATTAACAGCCAGGCTGAACTGCCGCATGAGCTTGAATGCATTAGCGATACCCCGCCTTGTCGCGGCGCTGATTTTCCGGGTGTGTTCATGATCTCGCCGGTCGAAAGTCAGTTCGACACGGTGGGTGACCTGATCGCGATGACGCTGAACGATTGGACCACCGAAGGCGAGTCCTTGCAGAACCCGGCTTACGATCCGGCGCAGGGTGGCGCGCCGCTGCAGGGCGTCGCCGAGCAGCCGCGATTTCTGATCCGCGAGGCTCGCATCATTCGCGACAGCCTGACCTTGGGCCGCGGCGACGAAACGCAGCGTTACCTGTACGAGGTGACGGCCATAGGTGTTGGTGCCGAGCAAGATAGCCAGCGCGTGCTGCAATCCACCTTTATCCGGCGATTCTGATGACTGTCCTGAGCAATCGTGTGCGGCATGGCTTCGCGGCATTGATCGCCCTCGCGCTGTCGGCGGGCACCGCCAGCGCAGTGGATCTCCCGCTGGACTCGTTGTCCGGTGGCGGTTCGCAAATTCCAGCGGCTCCCATCGAACTGGGTGTGTCGCCTCCGCCCATGATCATGCTGATGCTGGACGACTCCTTGTCCATGTCATCGAATTTCTTGACCGGGGACGAAGACGCGCAGCGTGAACTGGGCGTTGAATCGCTGACCTATCGCTGGATTTATCCGCTTCCCGTGGACGCGCCGTC
Source organism: Abyssibacter sp. (assembly GCF_964229365.1). Taxonomy (NCBI): domain Bacteria; kingdom Pseudomonadati; phylum Pseudomonadota; class Gammaproteobacteria; order Chromatiales; family Oceanococcaceae; genus Abyssibacter; species Abyssibacter sp. Next base: position 35,175 of record NZ_CAXRDQ010000026.1, read on the forward strand.
CAGCGAGTCGTCCTACACCAACGCGTATCTGCACCGCCTGGCCGTTCCGTCACAGGTCGTCGTCGATGCCTGGAACGAGGATGACGATTTCCTCCGCGGCTCCGAGGCGAGGCTCGGTGATGACTACGAGGGTGTCTGGCGGGCGCGCAACAGCGACTACAACCCGCTTTATTACGACCCGAACGAGACCTACGAACCCTGGCCTTATGGCGTCGATGCCGCAGGTCTGGCGTTTGCCGACGCGTCGGCATCGGCGGCCCGTCTGGATCCCTATGACCCGACGAAGACCGTCAATCTGACGTCCCTGAAGGAGTTCACGACCTACCTGGTCACCGAGGACGACGACATCGTGTCGGTGAGGCACGAGAGGGTGTGCACGAGTTCGCAGTTTTTCTGCAATCTCGGGCTGGGTACTTACCGCGACCTGCGCGAGCGCATCGCGCACTACTACTCCTGGACCGATTCCAACGGCAATGGCGTGGTCGATGCCGACGATACGCACTCCCGCGTCGAGATCGGTGACCCGACCGAGCTGCAGAATTTCGCCAACTGGTTCCAGTATCACCGCTCGCGCGAGTTGAGGACCAAGGGGCGGCTGTCCGAATTCATGGCCGGTGTGGGCGATGCCTACATGGCCGTCGCCAGCGTGAACAACAACCCGGACAGCCAGCTGGAGATGGTCGAGCTCAACGACGATCCCGCGATCGGGAACCGCAGGCAGGTCATGGATGCCATCTTCGGCACCCGCGGCAATTCGGCGGGCACGCCGCTGCAAAAGGCGTTGTTCGACGCCGGCGCGTATATCGAGTGCGGCGGTGGCACCAACCTGTTCGGTAATTCGAACTGCCCGCGCCTGTCCGAGGACGATGACGGCCAGTGTCAGCAGGCGTCGGTGCTCCTGGTGACGGATGGCTTTTCCTCCGACAACGGCGCGTCGGTGACCAGCACCGGCACGCCGTCTTCCAATGGTTCGGCCGGGGCGTCGCTCGCGGTGAATAACGCGCCGTTCAACGGGACACCGACCAACGCCGATGGTGACGGTGACACCGAGTATGACGGGGGCGCCTACGCGGATGCGTTCACCGACACGCTGGGCGACGTCGCGATGCATTACTACGAGCGGGATCTGAATGCCGGTCTCGACAGCCGCCAGTACATCACGACCTACGTGCTGGACATGGGCCTCGACGGCGATTTGTCGCGGCCGGCGAACAACTCGGACCCGGTTGCCTGGGGTGATCCGGATCCGGGAGCGGCCGCCTTCGTGCCGGTGAATCAGCTGGATGATCTGCTGCACGCCACCTACAACGGCCGGGGACGGCAGTGCGCCGTGGACGATCCGAATCTGGTGGAGAAGTTCGCCGAGGCGCTGAGAATTTCACCCGGAAATTCCCAGGGCACGACGTCGGTCGGCATCACCTCCGGCTCCATCCTGAACAACCAGCGCGTGTTTCTCGCGACCTACGACGCCCAGGAACTGACCGGGGACCTGATCGCTTACGATCTCAACCTGGACGGGACGCTGGGCGAGCCGGCCTGGAGCGCGGCCGAGTTGCTGGACCAGAAGATCGATTCCGAGGGGCATGCGGATCGTCTGGTCCTGACCTACGACCCCACCCTGCGCGAAGGGATGCCGTTTTCCTGGCAGCAGTTCAGCGACCCCAACTATCGCCTGTCGGCGGTAGCCGCATTGCAGCTTCCTCCGGAACTGTACCTGACACTGGAAATTCTGGTCGGTCTGGTCAACCCGGTCCTGAATGTTGTTCTTGCGGTCGAGGGCACTATCCTTGAGAGTGCGATCGAGCCGGTTCAGGAAGAGATTCTCAATCCGATCCTCGAGGTATCTGCGCTCAGTGGCCTGGGTCTGGATGAGCTCTTGGATACTGCGGTCTCACCGCTTTATCTGAACGAAATCGACCTCTACAGCCTGCTGGGGCTGTCCCGGCAACTGTCGCAGGGGCGCGTCAATTATCTGCGTGGTGAGCAGTCGAACGAGGAAAGCAACGGCGGGCGGTTCCGTAACCGCGACCTGCGCATGGGGCCCATCTACCATTCCCGACCGGTGGTCGTGGGCCCGCCGGATACCGACTATTCGGACCAGTTCCTCGATGACCTGTTCGGCGGTGACACGCCGGATACCGAGTTGTACAGCACCTTCCGCGCGAACAACGCGAATCGCCGTTCCATGGTCTATGTCGGCGCCAACGACGGCATGCTGCATGGCTTCGACGCGACGACGGGCGAGGAGCTGTTCGCCTACGTGCCGGGGCGTCTGCTGGGCAAGGTCTCGGAACTGACCAATCCGGACTACGAGGCCGAGACTTACGTCGATGGCCGGATGAGCGTGGTCGACGCCTACGACGAGTTTCCGGCCTGCGGAGTGGGTCAGTCCTGCTGGCGGACCATCCTGGTCGGCAGTCTGCGGGGCGGCGGACAGGGTATCTACGCCCTGGATATCACCGATCCCGAGGCCTTCGTCGCCGCGGATACATTCTCCAAGCAACAGACACTGGCGGAACAGGTCGTGCTCTGGGAATTTACCGACTCCCCGGGTGGCGGTTTGCTCGGGGTCGTGTCCGGCGCGAAATTCCTGCTGCAGGGTCTGCTGACCGACGGTTTGTACGACATCCTGGGCGAAGTGCTGGACCCCGCGTTGATCCAGGGCGTCATCGACAGTACCGTCGAGCCTTTGTGCCAGGCGATTCTCGGGCCTTTGGACGTGGTCTGCTCGCTGGTGACCGATCTGACCGACCTTTTGCTGACGGTTGCCAGTCCCGTGCTGGCCCTCGTTTCTGATCTGTTGGGCGTGACAGATATTCTGTTCGATCTGCCATTGCTGCCCACTGTGACGGATCTGGTCGATACACTGTTGGAGGCGTTGCTCGGCGTTGATGAGTATCCGGGTTCCCCTGAACTCGGTTACACCTTCGGCCAGCCGAATATTGTCCGGCTGGCGGATGGCCGTTGGGCGACGGTCATCGGCAACGGTTATCACAATACCGATCTGGACCTGCAACTCAGTGACCAGAGCAATCCTGCGTTGCTGAACCTCGGGGTCAGCGCTACCGGAAACGCGGTGGTCTTCATTATCGATCTGGCGACCGGGATGTACCGTCCGGACGATGCGGGCTATGTCTTCGACACCGGATCAGGCTCCTTCCTGTCGCCCAGCGTGTTGACCAACCCGACGGACAAGCCGATCTCCGCATCCGTGCCCGACCTTGGCGATGTCAGCGCGGTGAGCGAGCTGTCGATTCCGTTGGCGCGTCCCAACGGCATGGCCGATGTCGCGCCGGTTGATCTCGACGGCGACGGCATCATCGACCGGCTCTACGCCGGGGACTCGAGAGGCGCGCTGTGGCGCATCGATGTCGACGATCCCGATCCGTCGAACTGGGGTTTCGCGTTCCGTGATGGCAACGAGCCGCAGCCGCTGTTCGATGCCTCGGTGGCCTCGTCCAGCATGCAGCCCATCGCGACCCGTCCCGAAGTCACCTTCCATCCGAGCGGGCAGGGCTACATGCTGTTGTTCGGCACCGGCAAGTTCCATGAGCTGGAGGATCTGACCGCGGAGGGGCTTCCGACGCAGACCTTTTACGGCATCTGGGACAAGTACGACGGCGGCACCACGGCGCCGACGATCGAGGATGCGGATCTGCTCGCGCAGAGCATCGTAGCCGAGGAGACGCAGGAGGCGGACATCGATGGCGATGGCGAAACGGAGCCGGCGACGTTCCGCGTGACCAGCGACAATCTGGCCAACTGGCGTAGCGACACCAACACCGGTGCCGATACGCATCTGGGCTGGAAGCTCGACATGCTGGTGGACGGCCAGGCGGACAACAACGGCGAACGCATCCTCGGCGATCCGCGGCTGCGCAACGGGCAGATTGCCTTCGCGTCGGTCGTGCCGGGTGAATCGCTTTGTCAGTTCGAGGGCAAGTCGTGGTTCTATCGGCTGGATGCGGGTACCGGTGGACGGACCCTGATCGCGCCCTATTCGAACTACGTGGATGATCTGCCGCCTTCGGCCGTGCAGAACGATTCGATCTCCGAGCTGCCGCAGGTCCTGCTGACGCCGACGGGGCAGGAAGTGAACCTGGCGCGTGACGGCGAAGGGCAAATCAACTCCGTGCTGACCGAGCCGGGAGGCTTCGAGCGCCAGCGTGCGACCTGGAGAGAACTGCGATGAGCGAGCGGCGGAGTGGGTTCTCCCTGGTCGAATTGATGATTGCCGTGGCGATCATCGCCATTCTCGCGTCCATCGCGTTTCCGTCGTACACGCGCTACGTGCAGCAAACCCGTCGCGCCGCGGTCATGGCCAACATGGGTGAAATGGCGCAGTGGCTGGAACGCTGGTACAGCAAGAACAACCAGTACCCAAGTACCGACAACGCGAACGAAGCCGCGGCGCTGTCGTCGGCGACGAATGCGGCATCGACCACCTGGTACAACGTCGCCATCGCGTTCACGCAGACCAATGGTCGGAACACGGATTACACGATCACCGCGACCGCCCAGAGCAACCAGAGCGCGGACTCCGACTCCGGCACGTCCTGTGCCACGCTGCAAGTCACCGCCCTCGGCAATCAGACACCTGCGGACTGCTGGAACTGAGCCTCCATGGTCGCATCGCGGCCTATCGGCTTGCCCGCACGGCCCTGGCTGTGAACACTAGGCCATCAGGCGCGGCGTTCCCTGCGCTGACCATTTGGACCACGGCGGAGGCGCAGGCTCATCACTCAGGACAAATCCGGATTGCGGGTCGGCGTTGATCTTGGCGGCACAAAGATCGAGGCGGTCGTGCTGGATGGCGACTCCGCCGTCATTGCGCGGCAACGCATGCCGACGCCGCGAGACTCCTACCACGCTATTCTGGACACTATCACCGCGTTGATCGCTGCGGTGGAGCAGGAGGTCGGGGCCACGTCTCTGCCGGTCGGTATCGGCACGCCTGGCAGCCTGTCGCCGCGGACCGGCCGCCTCCGAAACTCGAATACCGTCGTGATGAACGGCCAGCCCTTCGTGGACGACATCCAGCAACGTCTGGGGCGCCAGGTCCGTATCGCCAACGATGCCAATTGTTTGACTCTGTCCGAGGCGTCCGATGGCGCCGCCGCCGGCTGTTCGGTGGTGTTCGGCGTGATCTTGGGCACTGGCTGCGGCGGCGGTGTGGTGATCGACGGCAAGCTGCGCGCGGGTGTTAACGGCATCGGCGGCGAGTGGGGGCACAACCCCCTGCCGTGGCCGGACCCTGAGGATCCGCAGGAGTCCCCCGGTCACGATTGCTGGTGCGGTCGTCGTGGCTGCATGGAAACCTACCTGTCGGGAACCGGATTGGCGTTGCAGCACCGGCATACGACAGGCGAGCAGGTGGCCGGGCGCGATGTCATCGAGCGCGCGGATGCCGGTGATGCGGCAGCATTGGCAAGCCGCGAACGCTATGCGAATCGGCTGGCACGCGGCCTGTCGTCAATCATCAATCTGCTGGACCCGGACGCCATCGTGCTCGGCGGCGGCTTGTCGAATGTCGATTGGCTGTATGCTCGCGTGCCCGAACTGTGGCAACAGTGGGTGTTCAGCGACGTGATTCAAACCCGTCTGCTGCGTGCCCGATATGGAGACTCGTCAGGTGTGCGGGGCGCCGCCTGGCTCTGGCCGAAGCGCTGATCAAGACATGTTGAAGCTCTACACGAATTACAGAAGCGTCTCGACGCATCGCGTGCGCATTGCGCTGAACTACAAGGGCGTGCCCTACGAACCCGTCTACGTGGATTCCGATGCGGGCGAGCATCTGAAGATGGAATACCTGTGGCTGAACCCGCAGGGTCTGGTGCCTGCGCTGGTGGTTGACCAGGATCTGATCATCACCCAGTCGTTCGCGATTCTGGAGTATCTGGACGAACGTTATCCCGAGCGGCCGTTGCTGCCAGAGGATTTGCGCCTGCGCGCCAAGGTGCGCTCCTTTGCGCAGATTGCGGTGGCGGACATGAATCCGCTGAACATCGTGCGCGTATTCCGCTACATGCGTGACCAGATGTCCGTGCCCTATGACGCTCGCCGTCAATGGTTCGAGCACTGGGCGCACAAGGGCTTCGCGGCGATGGAGTGGATGCTGGCACAGGAGTCGGAGAACGACTTCGCGTTCGGCCACACGCCGACGCTGGCCGATGTTTGTCTGGTGCCGCAGATCCACAATGGATTGGCGACGAAGCTGGATTTGTCGGACTACCCGAACCTGCGCCGCGTCTACCGTAGCTGCCTGTCGCTGTCATCGTTCCAAGCAGCCGCGCCGGAAACCCAGTCAGACACCGTAGGCAAGCTCTGACTGAAGCGCTCTAGGTGCCTGATAGGCCCTAAAGCCCGTCGTAGCGGCCTTTTCCGATATTGCGTTGGACGTCACGCGGCTTGAACACACCGCGTCGGATGCCAATCACGATCAGAATGCCCAGGACCGGCAGCGCGAAGATGATGCTCGTGACCACCAAGCTGCCATCGCTGAGCGTGATTCCGGTTGCGCAGGGCACCTCGAATGACACCTCGGGCAAGCTCGCCCGTGCGGCTGTCCCACAGAAATCGTTGGTTCCCGAAAGCTGGTCTTCGCGGACCAGGCGGCATTCCGGGCATTGTTCGAAATAAGTCGGTGGCGCCAGCGTCGGAAAGATCTGACGCGCCGTGTGGTTTGGCAGGACGTGAAAGTAATCACCTTCCGCGTTGCGCTGGATGGTGCCGGCACCAGGATAAATGCCGAAGTTGTTCACCCGAAACTCGATGGGATAGGCGGCCCGATCGCCCAGAAACCATGCGCAACCGGCCCAAACCAATAGCGCTATCGCAATCAAGACCGTCCTGAGTTTCATGCTAATTGTCCAACGCGGGGCTGTGGCGGAATCGCCAAAGTATACGCGGATGGCTGGCGTATACTCCGGCCGCATCGGGCGCAGACCCGGACACACTCGCCACCGCGGGAGAAGACGACTTGGCAAGCAACCGATTCGAACGGCAGCAGGCGCTCATCGCCGAGCTGCTGGATGAGGCCTCCGACCGGCCGCAGGACTTTCGTCAGTTTTTGGCCCAGTGCGTGGATCTGGCGCCACTGGAAACGCTGGAAGGCAGCGACAACCTCGCGTTGATCGCGCTCGCGCAGCAACTCTACGACGATACCGAGACCCTGGGCGATACCCTGGTCTCGATTCGCGAGCCGGGTACGGATTCCGCCATGGCACGGCTGTCGACTGCCTGCGTGGATCGGCCTTTTCTGGTCGACTCCCTATCAATGGCGATCCGCGACACGGGAGCGTCGATTGACTGGCTGATCCATCCCGTCATGCGTGTAGAACGTGATGACAGCGGCCGGCGTGTCCGTGTCGTCCCACGCGCGCAGGAGGGTGGTCGCGAGGAATCCTACATCCGAGTCGTGTTCGACCCGCTGGCCGGGCAGGACGCCTATGCGGAGTTGGAGCAGCGCGTGCGCAGGGTGCTCGCTGATCTGCAGGCCGTGGTCGAGGACTACGTCCCGATGCGGCGCCGCGCGCAGAGCATCATTGCCGATCTCAAGTACCCGGCGCCGGGTTGCGACGAGCAGCAATTTGCCGAGGCGCAGGCCTTTCTCGAATGGCTCGACGACGATCACTTCACCTTTCTGGGGTTCCGCGAGACGCGCCTGGTCGAGGGCGGTGACGGCAATCAACTCGAATTCGTGCCGGACAGCGGCCTTGGCCTGCTGCGCGACGAACGCACGCGTGATCTTGATGCGCCTTATGTGGCGCCCGCCACGGAGTTGCAGAAATACATCCACTCCTCGCGGCTGGCGGTCATCACCAAGTCGGCCGCCCGGTCGCATATCCACCACCCCGACTACATGGACTCGATCTCGCTCAAGCATTACGACGAGCGTGGCGATGTGGTGGGCACGTACCGCTTTCTCGGCCTGTTCGCGACGAATGTTTATGTGAGCCCGACGGCTGCGATCCCGATTGTCCGGCGCAAACTGGATTATGTGGTCGCGAAAACTCGGCTGCCGGCTGACAGCCACGCGGCCAAGAGCCTGCGGGATGTGATCGAGTCCTTGCCGCGTGATGAGTTGTTTCAGGGCGGCGAGGACGAGCTGTACGAGATGGCTTTGGCGATCCGCGCCTTGCGAGACCGTCAGCAGCTCAAGTTCCTGATGCGCCGCGACCGCTACGGACGGTTCTATTCCTGCCTGATCTTCATGCCACGCGATCGGTACGGCTGGCAGGTGCGCGAGCGTATGGCCGGTGTGCTGCAGGACGTGTTCGACGCCGTCGGGATCGAACGACAGGTCCAGTTCATGCGCGATGGTTTTGCGCGGCTGCATTTCATGGTGCGCACCCATACCGGCACGCAGGTGGAGGCGACAACAGCCGACATCGAAAGCCGTCTGTTGCGCGCCACGCGGACCTGGCAGGACGCGCTGCGCGATGCGCTGAACGCGCAGCTACCGGCACAGGAGGTCGCCCGGTTGATGGCGGTCTACGGCGATGCCTTTCCCGCCGGTTACACCAGCGGCGTGTCGGCCGAAGAAGCCGCCGTAGACATCGCCTGTCTCGAGTCGCTGTCGGACGCATTGCCGTGGAAGCCACGTTTCATCGCTGGCGAAGCACCCAGGGTCAAGCTCTACATGTCCGGCGAGCCGGAAAGTCTGTCGGCGGTGTTACCGACGCTGGAGCAATTCGGCTTGTCGGTAATGACCCAGCATCCCTACCAGCTCGAATGCCGAGATCGGCGCCTGTGGATACAGGAGTATCGCTGCGACGCGATGCCCGCCGCTGGTGATGACGGCACCACCGACCGCTTCGAGACCGTGATGACGGCCGTTCGCGACGGCCGCCACGAGAACGATCACCTCAACTCCTTGGTGTTCACCGGTGGCTTGGACTGGCGCCGAATAGGCCTGGTGCGGACCTGGCTGCGCTACCTGGTGCAGACCGGCATGCCGTACTCGCCGACGTACATGGCCGAGATCATGTCCGGACATGGTGAGCTCATTCGCGGCATCGTCGAGTATTTCGAATGGCGTTTCGACCCGGAGCAGACGCGGAAGGCTGAAGATGGACACGCGCGCCGTGACGCCTTGCTCAACGGGCTGGATGCGTTGGAAAGCCTGGACGCGGACCGTCTGTTGCGCGGCTGCCTGGCGATTGTCGATGCCTGTCTGCGCACGAACTACTACCAGTGCGACGCCCAGGGTCAGCCTAAATCCTGGATCTCGCTCAAGCTGAATCCGGGGCGGATACCGGAGCTGCCGAAACCGTTGCCGGCCATTGAAACCTTTGTCTATTCGCCCGAGATCGAAGGCGTGCACCTGCGCGGCGGCATGGTCGCCCGTGGCGGTCTGCGCTGGTCCGATCGGCGCGAGGATTTCCGCACCGAGGTGCTGGGACTGATGAAGGCGCAGATGGTCAAGAATGCGGTCATCGTTCCGGTGGGGGCCAAGGGCGGGTTTGTCGTCAAGAAGCGGGTGCCCGTTGGTGATCGCGAGGCCTGGCAACAAGCGGGCATTGCCTGCTACCAGACCTTCATCCGCGGGTTGCTGGACATCACCGACAACCGGGTCGGCGGCGATATCGTCAAGCCGGATCGGGTCGTCTGTCACGACGGTGATGATCCCTATCTGGTCGTGGCCGCCGACAAGGGCACGGCCTCGTTCTCCGACATCGCCAACGCCATTGCCGAGGACTACGGGTTCTGGCTGGGCGATGCCTTTGCGTCCGGCGGCAAGGCGGGGTACGACCACAAGAAAATGGGCATCACCGCGCGCTCGGCCTGGGAATCGGTCAAGCGACATTTCCGGGAGCTGGGGCGCGATACCCAGCGCGAGCCGTTCACCGTGGTCGGCATCGGCGACATGTCCGGTGACGTCTTCGGTAACGGCATGCTGCTTTCCGATCACATTCGCCTGGTCGGGGCTTTCAATCACCTCCATATTTTTCTGGACCCCGATCCCGACCCCGTCACCAGCTTTGCCGAACGCCAACGCCTCTTTGACATGGGTCGATCCAGTTGGACGGACTATGACAGCGGCAAGATTTCCGCAGGAGGTGGTGTGTTCGAACGCAGCGCCAAGCGGATCGAGCTCAGCGACGCGATTCGGTCCTGCCTGGGCATCACCGACGAGGCTTTACGGCCTGACGACCTGATCCGCGCGATGCTGAAGGCACCGGTGGATCTGCTCTGGAACGGGGGCATCGGCACCTACGTGCGTGCCTCCGACGAGGCGAACGCAGAGGTTGGTGATCGCAGCAACGATGCATTGCGCGTCACGGCCAAGCAGCTGCGCTGCCAGGTCATCGGCGAGGGCGGCAACCTGGGCCTGACGCAGCGCAGCCGGATCGAGTACGCCTTGAATGGCGGTCGCCTGAACACCGACGCGATTGACAATGTCGGGGGCGTGGCCTCGTCGGATCGTGAAGTGAACATCAAGATCCCGTTGAACGAAGCCATGCGGGCTGGAGATCTCGATATCGAGCAGCGCAACGCATGGCTGGTCGAGGCCACCGACGCCGTGGCCGAGGCCGTGCTGGATGATGCCTACCAGCAGGGCCGGGCGATCTCGATGATGTCCGTCAACGCGGCGGGGCGGTTGGACGAACATGCCCATTTGATGCGCGCGCTGGAGCGCAAGGGGCTGCTCGACCGGACCATCGAATTCCTGCCTAGCGAGGACGAGATCGCCGAGCGCAAAAGCCGGGGCTTGGGGCTGACGCGGCCTGAACTCGCCGTGCTGCTCGCCTACAGCAAGATCGCCCTGTTCCAGACCCTGCTGGACAGCGCGCTTCCCGACGACCCGGCGCTGGAGCCGGTGCTGACCGGCTACTTCCCCGAGGTGCTGCGCACGCAACGCCCCGAGGCCTTCGCGCGACACCGCCTGCGTCGTGAGCTGATTGCCACCCAGGTGACCAATCATCTCGTGGATACCATGGGCATGGCCTTTCCGCACCGAATCAGCGCGGAGCAGGGAGTTCAGGTTCCGGCGGTGGCGCAGGCCTTCGTAGTGGCCACACGGGTGCTACGGTCGGATGGCTATTTCGAGGAAATCGAGGCGTTGGACGGGCGGCTCAACGCCAATGTGCAGTATGAATTGATGGCGCGCGTAGCGGGGTTGATCAAGCACGCCTGTACGGTGTTTTTGCTGCATCCGGCGCGTGCCACGATTGGCGAGCAGGTCGGGGGGTATCAGGAGGATTTGCAGTTGATCGAGTCGGCGTTGCCCGACTTGCTGCCCGCGGCCTACCGGGCCGACTGGGACGCCGCCAGCCAGCAATGGCAGGAGCAGGGCGTGCCGGAAACCCTGGCGCTACGGGTGGCCAGCACACGGGTGTTGGGACCGGCTCTGGATATTTCCGCGCTGCGGCAATCGACCGGACGCCCGCTGGAGTTGGTCGCCAGAACCTTCTTTCATGTGGGCGAGGCGTTTTCGATGTTGTGGATGCATCGCGCGATCAACGGCCTGCAGGTGGCGGGCCGCTGGCCGGCGCTGGCGCGCGCGACGCTGCGCGACGATGCGTTCCGGCTGCATGGCCTGATCACGGGCCAGGTGCTGCAGGAGGCCGGTGATGCCCCCGATGCGCTGTTCCAGGCCTGGTGTGAACGCCATGCGGAGCCCGTGGGGTTTGCCCTGCGGCGCATCGGGGAGATTCGGGACAGCGCCGATGCCGCGGACTTTCTGGGCTTGTCGGTTGCGGTCCGCGAGCTGCGCAAATTGCGGCTGCTGGACGCCTAGCGCACCCGGCGGCCTGCGGTACTAGCCGAGATGTGGCTGCTCGAGATAGTCCCGAGTCTGCATCTCGGTGAGCCGGCTGTAGGTGCGTTCAAACTCGAAGCGCAGCCGTTCGCCCAGGTACAGCGACTCGACGGGTGCGTCGGCCTGAATCACCAGTTTCACTCGCCGGTCGTAGCACTCGTCAACGAGATTGATGAAGCGCCTGGTCTCGTTGTCCAGCTCGCCATTGAGTTGGGGTACGGCAGTGACCACCAGCCACTGGTAGAGGTGAGCCAGCTCGATGTAGTCGTCGGATCCGCGCGGCCCCATGCAAAGGGCTTCGAAACGGAACCAGGCAGCACCATCGCCTGCCGCTTCGGCCCGCAGAGGTCGGTCGTTGATCTCAAGGGTCTGATCGGGGGCGGCGTCAGGAGCAACCCGGTTGAACAGGGTCCGGATCGGCGCCAGGGCTTCCCCAACGACGTAGAGCGCAAACTGCTCCAGATCGCGCAGGCGGTAGTCGGTCGCGCCGTCCACTGCAATCACGTCGCAATGTCGCTGAATGCGCTCAATGGCCCGCAGGAAGCGCGCACGCTGCAGGCCGCCGCGATAAAGCATGTCGGGCGAGCAGTTGGAGGTCGCCACCAGGGTGACACCGCGCTCGAACAAGGCTTCCGTCAGGCGTCCGAGAATCATGGCGTCGGCGATGTCGGAAACATAGAACTCATCGAAGCAAAGCACGCGCGCGCTCTTCGCAAGATCTTCGGCAATCGGTTCCAGCGGGTCGCTGCGATCGGCGTATTGGGTGCGGCGCTGATGCACATCGCGCATGAAGCGATGAAAATGCGTCCGGCGCTTGCGATCGAAGGGCAGATCGGCAAAGAACGCGTCCATCAGCCAGGTCTTGCCCCGGCCAACGCCACCCCATAGATACGCCCCGTGCACCGGAGGCCACCGCGTCATCCGGCTCGGCAACCAGCGCAGCGCGAACCCGGCCTTGGGTGGGTAGGCCAGCAGTTCTCGGTATACCCGCTCCAGGCTGTCGACGGCACGCGCCTGCGCGGTGTCGGGTTCGAATCCGCCGCTGGCGAGCGCGGCTTCGTAGCGCGCCTTGGGGCCCACGGTCATGCCGGCGCTCCATCGGGCTCGCCGCATAGCGCAAGCATCTGGCCGCGCGTGGTGCTCAGCAGATCGCGGGCGTTTGCGCGTTTCGACCCATCCGCTCGCAAGGGTGAGAGCACGCGGGCATCGATATGGCTATGCATCGGCAAGCGGGCACGGTCGGGGAATAGTGTCCGGGTACCGCGCATCACCATGGGGACCAGCGGCACCTGCGCCTTGCTCGCCAGCAGGAACGCTCCGATCTTGAACGGCAGCAGCCCGGGCTCGGGCCGGATCGTGCCCTCTGGGAACATCGCCACTGATCGTCCGGCGTCGAGCTGACGAATCAATGCCCGAATGGTTCGGGAGCCGGAGCGCGCATCGGCGCGGTCCATCCAGATGACACCGACGCGGGTCAGCAGAAACCCGAACAGCGGCGTACGGCGTGATTCCGAACGCACGACGAAGGTATAGCGCGGCGGCAGCAGGGCGAACAGGATCAAGCCGTCGAGTTGGCTGGAGTGGTTGCAGACACATACGGCCGGCGTTCGCGGCAGCGCATCCACACCTGACGTCCGAATGCGGACGCCGATCAATCCCAGCGCCAATCGCATGGCACGTTGGCCGGCGCGCCGACGGCGCTGCTCGCCGGGCAACACTGCCAACAGCCCAGCGGTGATGGTCGCAGTCAACAGAAAGATGACCAGGGCATAGACGCCATAGGCGGTTCGGAGAAAACGCGGCATCCGCGGATTATAGAAGTCTGCGGAGGGAAGATGTCCGCTCGGCTGGTCGGCTCCGGCTCCACGCCGGACTGCTTATCATGTGCGCCATGATTCCTGTAGCCCGCGAGTTGCCCACCGAAGATGCCGCACTGATCGATCGCTTCATCGATATGCTGTGGATGGAACGCGGCTTGTCCGATCTCACGCTAACCGCGTATCGCAGCGATCTGGAGAACGCCGCCCGCCATTTCCGTCAGTACGGATCAGGATTGCAGGCAGCCGACGTCGCTATCATCCAGGGCTATTTGGGGCAACGCTTGCAGGCTGGGAACAAACCCAGAACCACGGCTCGCAAGCTGTCGAGCCTGCGGCGGTTCTATCGTTTTCTGGTCCGCGAGGGCGTGACGCAGGTCGATCCGACGGCGCTGATCCAGTCCCCAAGACTAGGCCGGCCCCTGCCGAAAACCCTAACGGAAGGCGATGTCGAGCGCCTGCTCGGTGCAGTGCCGACCGCATCGGCACTGGGCCTGCGTGATCGCACCATGCTGGAAACCCTGTATGCCAGCGGTCTGCGGGTGTCAGAGTTGGTTGGCTTGCAGATTCATGAAGTGAATCTGCGCCACGGGCTGGTCCGGGTCACCGGCAAAGGTGGCCGCGAGCGTTTGGTGCCGCTGGGAGAAACCGCTGCGGACTGGCTGCAGCGTTACTTGCGTGAGGCGCGTGGCGAGCTGATCGGCGCAGGCGTGAGTGACGATCTTTTCCTGACGGCGCGGGGTCGTCGCATGACGCGCCAGAACTTCTGGCGAATGATTAAACAGCGCGCGGTGCTCGCGGGTATTCAGGTTTCGATTTCGCCGCATACGCTTCGGCACGCGTTTGCCACCCATCTGTTAAACCACGGCGCCGATCTCCGGGCGGTGCAGATGTTGCTGGGTCACGCAGACTTGTCCACGACGCAGATTTATACTCATGTCGCCAAGGCAAGACTCGCCGAGTTACATGCACGCCACCATCCTCGCGGATGAGCGGTTGTGAACAGGGTCTGTCCGGCACGGTCCTACACCACAAATCCATTGCAGTGAATTCCATGAACAGACGACTGCCTGCGGGCATCCTTACCGTGATCGTCCTGAGCCTGGCCGCAGGTTGTGGCGAAGCCGGACAGAATAAATACACCGCCAAGGCAGAGGTGGAGTCGACTCCGAAGACAGAGGTCGAGGAACCGGTTGCGGCCACACCGGACGGTGCTCCCAGCGTGGAGTTGCTGACCGCGGTTTATCCCAGTCTCGACCCCGAGACGCTGCGCGAAACCGCGGCCAGCGGACTGTGGGAAGTCAACCAGGGTACGGCTTATGGCTACCTGACTCCCGACGGGCGTTATCTGATTCAGGGTGATCTGGTCGATCTCCAGACCGGCGAATCGCTCACCGAGCAGCGCCGCAACGAATCACGCAAGTCCGTGGTCGACCAGTTCGATGCGGATCAGATGATCAGCTTCGCGCCCAAAGGCGAGACCAAGCATGATTTGTACATCTTCACTGATGTCGATTGCGGGTACTGCCGCAAGCTGCATCGGGAGTTGGACGACTATCTCGCCAAGGGTATTGCCATTCATTATCTGTTCTACCCGCGTAGCGGGCCCGGTTCGGCGTCGTTCAAGACGGCCGAATCCGTCTGGTGCGCGGATGATCGCCAGGCAGCCCTGACCCGCGCCAAGGCCAATCAGAGCGTTGAACCGAAGCAGTGTGACAACCCGATCATGGCGCAGTACATGGCCGGCCAGCAGGTTGGCCTGCGCGGCACGCCGATGATCCTGCTCGCCGACGGCACGGCGATTAACGGGTACATGCCGGCAGCGCGGCTGGAAGAGCGGCTCAAGGCGGAAGGGCTCTGATCAACCCGCCGTCGCTAGACTCATAAAAAAGCCCGGCCTTACAGGTCGGGCTTTTTTGTGCCTGCCGCAACGGTGGTCAGCGCTCGAGCAATTCCAGCTTGTTCGGTTTGCCGTCCCACTCGGTGGCATCGGCCGGCGGGTCTTTCTGCTCGGTCAGAACCGGCCAGGACTGCGACAGATCGGCGTTGAGCTCGAGGAAATGCGCCTGGTCCTCCGGCAGATCATCCTCGGCATAAATCGCCTCGGCCGGGCACTCGGGCTCGCAAAGCGTGCAGTCGATGCATTCCTCCGGATCGATCACGAGGAAGTTCGGGCCTTCGTGAAAACAATCCACCGGGCACACCTCCACACAATCGGTGTACTTGCACTTGATGCAGTTTTCGGTGACGACGAAGGTCATTCGGTACTTCTCCGGATCACAAATCGGGGCGATATGTTAACGGATCAACGGGGTTTGCGGGCAGGCCGGCGTATGGTTTTCGTCAGCGGCCCTGTGGAGGTCAAATCTGCGCCCGCCGTGTCCACATAATGCTGCAAGGTGACCTGCATGGTGGGGAACGCCAGACTCTCCCAGGGAATATCGGCCGGGTGGACCAGCTTGGTCTCCAGGCTCTCCGGCCCGGGGTGATGTGCTCCGTCGACCAGCGTGCCCCGGTAGATCAGGTAAAGCTGGCTGATCTGCGGAACATCCAGCACTGCGTAAAGGCTTGGGTCTCGCACTGTCGCCTGGGCTTCTTCCATGGTCTCCCGGGCCGCGCCCTCGGCGGCGGTCTCCTCGCGCTCCATGAACCCTGCTGGCAGCGTCCATAAGCCGTGGCGTGGTTCGATAGCACGCTTGCAGATCAGTACCTGTCCCTCCCATTCGGCCAGGCAGCCGACGATGATCTTCGGGTTGATGTAGTGGATGGTCCCGCAGTGATCACAGATGTGACGAGGCAGGGTATCGCCTTCCGGAATCCGGAAATCCACGGCTTGCGCGCATTGACTGCAATAGTTCATAGCTTGTGTATCGATTCCAGCGAATCCACGATCCAGACGCCGTCGCCGGAGCGGAGTGTGCCCGCGACCGTCAGGATGTCTTGCGGCAGCATGCGGATACAACCACGGCTGACGGCGGCACCGATGGTAGCGGGTGCGTTGGTGCCGTGAATGCCAATCGACTGGCCCAGGGCGATGAAATGGCTGCCTAGCGGATTCGACGGGCCTGGCGGCACGCGTCTGGGCAGAGACTCGCCACGCCTGGCTGCGTCGCGATGCATGGCGGCTGTCGGGTACCACGTTGGGTTCGGGGTCACGGACACCACGCTGCGACGGCCAACCGGTGTGGCATGCCCCAGGCGGCCGATCGCGATCGAAAATCCGCGTATCCCGTCCGGTGTCTTCAGCCACAGTCGGCGATCGGCGCGGACGACGAGTACCTGGCTGGCCGACTGTTGCCACCGGGAAAAGCCGATGGCGTCCGGGAACCGGTCTGCCCTGGGGGGCGGTAGCGGCATCAGCGATCGGGGACGCACCGGCTCGCGCCGCGGCTGCGTGGCGGCAACCGGTGGCGGTGTCAGAGTGATCGTCCAGCGACCGTTGATGTCTAGATTCGCCGTTGTATCGACCGACCATTCGCCCGCCGGTGTCGCGAGACTGGCCAGCAGGCGCTGCCGCGCCGCGCGGCGTACGGTTGGCGTTAGCGGCATTCCAAACAGTGGCGCGATGGCTTGCCGGGCCGCAGCGTTGGATTCCGGGCTGAACTGGATGGAGCGTATCGTGTTGCCTTGCTGCGTCTGCACCACGCCCAGCACCGCTGGCGGAAACAGCGAGAGGCTGAGGAGCACGACACCCAGCGTTGATCGCGGCGGGGCTGTTCGTCCCGTGATCACGGCGCATTCTTCCTGCAAGCGGGGTAGAAACAATGGCCGGAATGGGCGATGATCGACACTCATGGAAGGCAGGCGCATTGCGGCATAAATTACAGCAGATCGCAATGCGGCGGCCGATTTTGGATAGGCATCATTGGGGGAGACCGATGAAGAAGTTTTTGGTGTTGACGGCAGGCATGCTGGCAACAGGGAGCGCAGCTGCAATCGACGATCTGCATTTCTACGTAGGTCTGGACCAGGCGGAGCTGGATGTCGTCTCCATCGTGAATGTCGGTGCGGATGGTGACCCGAACACGCCACAGACAGCGCGAGCTGAGGCGGATTCGTCGATGATTCGTCTGCGGGGCGGGGTTGCGATCAATGAAAACCTCGCGTTGGAGGTGCAGTACGGCTTCGAAGGCGACGACACCGACCTGTCGACCAATCCACCGCAGGTGGCGTTGGAAAGCTACCTGGGCATCTTTCTCGTGCCCAGCGCCTACCTGACGGACTACCTGCAGCTTGAAGTGCCGCTAGGTTATGGTCAGGTGGAGTTCGACGGCGCGGACGAAGAAGGGGACCGTGCCTACGGCCTGAATCTGAACCTGTACCCGCTGCGCATTTTCAACGATGAAGGCTCCAAGCTGATCTCGCTGAGCGGCGGTTTCATGGTGTACTACCGCGCAGATAGTGAACGCGTGGACGGTTACAACTTCGGGCTCAAGGTGCTGTTCGGAAACGACGAATAGCTCACCAGATCGCGGACATAAAAAAGCGGGCCTAAGCCCGCTTTTTTTATGGTGATTTCCGCCTGGCCATCAATCCCGGTACTGCGCCTGGATCTGTTCCGACGTGTCCTTGGCGTCAATGCAAAGCGTCGCGGTTGGCCGTGCTAGCAGACGCGGGATGCCGATCGGCTCACCGGTCTGTTCACAGTAAC
Organism: Abyssibacter sp.; assembly: GCF_964229365.1. NCBI lineage: Bacteria > Pseudomonadati > Pseudomonadota > Gammaproteobacteria > Chromatiales > Oceanococcaceae > Abyssibacter > Abyssibacter sp. The sequence goes on from NZ_CAXRDQ010000026.1 coordinate 53,407, forward strand.
CGTATTCCTTGTTGCGGATGCCTTCCAGCGCTGCGTCGATCTTGCGGAGCAGCTTGCTCTCGCGATCACGCAGGCGCAGGTCCAGCCAGCGCTCTTCCTCGGTTGCGGCACGATCCACCGGGTCGGCGGCCGATTCGCGATGATTCAGGCGCTCGCGGATCTCGCGCTCCCGCTCCAGAACTTCCTGGCGCTGCTCCATAAGCCGCAGCCGAAAGAAGGCGAGCTGCGCCTCGTTCATGTATTCGTCATCGGACATTGCCCGAATCCGCTCCTCGGTCAGCAGGTCGTCGTTGGCGCCCTTGGCACCAGCCGCATCTGCCCGCGGGGCGGTCTTTTTCTTTGCGTTGGCCATGAATTCTCTAACCCACTGTAAATTCACACAAACCGCACCAGATCACTGGCGTGCATGCCATCTGAACTGCGCGACGGGCGCGAGACGGTATATCAAAACGCGTGACAGGTCTATGACGTTCTGATAGCGCGGGCGATCTGACGGGTCGAGCGGCCCAGGTGCGCGGCTGCGGCCGCGGCGATCGCAACGCCAATGCATGCAGGGAGGGAGAAGATCAGGTGGTGGGCCAGGTGAGAATCGAACTCACACTCCCGAAGGAACAGCATTTTGAGTGCTGCGCGTCTACCAGTTCCGCCACTGGCCCGATGGGCGCGTATCTTACATCACAACGCGACGCGAAAGGTCTTCCGCTAGGATCAATCCCATGGGGATATCTGCGAAGAAAACGCCACGATGAGCGCTGTGGATATTGCGCTGGCGGCCATCGTGCTCGCCGGACTGATGATCCAGACCATGACCGGGTTCGGATTCAACGTGGTCGCGGTGACGCTAGGCGCGTGGCTGTTGCCGATCAAGACGTGGTTGCCGATTGTGGTGGCGCTCAATCTGCCGATGTCGGCCTGGGTGGCCTGGCGCAACCGTGGCGATATCGATTGGACGTTGTTACTGCGCCGCATTCTTCCAGTGATGGCCGTGGGTTTCGCCGCTGGCGTCGCGCTGGCGTTCGTGTTGTCCGGGGATGTGCTGAAGCGGGCGTTTGGCGCGCTGGTCGCCGCGCTTGCCCTGCGCGAACTGATTCGCCTGCTGGGTCAGGCGGTGGAGAGGCGCGAGGCGGCGGCGCATCCGGCCAGAGTCTGGGTGTTACTGGCCGGCCTGGTGCAGGGTTTGTACGCCTCGGGTGGGCCGTTGCTCGTGCATGCGCTGAGCCGCGTGCAAATCTCACGCAGCCGCTTTCGCGCAACCCTGATGACCATCTGGTTCACGTTGAACTCCGGGTTGTCGGTGGCGTATCTGGTGGGCGGTTTGTGGACTACGGATATGGCGGTCCGAGCAGCTTGGCTGCTGCCTCTGGTGCCTATCGGTCTCTGGGTCGGCGATTGGTTGCACCATCACGCCTCCGAACGCGGCTTTGCGGTGGCGGTTCAGACTGTCCTGCTGGTGGCCGGTTTGGGTTTGGTGTTTGGCTGATGAGGCGACCTACATGAACAGCGAACCGGGCCAACAACCCCGCGGCGTCTGGGCCTGGGCGCTGTACGACTGGGCGAATTCAGCCTTCGCCACGTCGGTGCTGGTGGCCTTCTTTCCGGTGTTTTTCGCCCGCTACTGGGGTGAGTCTCTCAGCGGTCAGCAAAGCACGTTCTGGCTGGGCATCGGCAGCGCCATCGCCAGCCTGCTGGTCGCGCTGCTGTCGCCGGCTCTGGGCGCGGCGGCTGATCAGGGCGGTTTGAAAAAAAGACTGCTGGCCGTGATGACGGCGCTGGGCGCGGCCGGCACGGCGGCGCTTTGCTGGATCGGGCCAGGTGCCTGGGGCTGGGCGATGACGGCCTTTGTCGTTGCCCAGGTTGGCTTTGCACTGGGCATTTCGTTCTACGACGCCCTAATCGTGCACGTTTGCCCGCCGGAAGCGCGTCACCGGGTCTCGGCCCTGGGCTATGCGCTGGGATATCTGGGCGGCGGTCTGTTGCTGGTGCTGCATGTGGTGATGACGCTGCACCCCGCCTGGTTCGGATTGCCCGACACCACCGCGGCGGTGCGGGTGGCCTTCGCGTCCGTCGCGGTCTGGTGGGTGATCTTTTCGCTACCGCTGTTTCGCCGTGTGCAGGAGCCGCGTCCGCAGCAGGCTGTTCCCTGGTGGTCGGCGGCCGTGGCGGGGGTTCGCGAACTGCTCACGACGCTGCGGCGCGTCCGCAGCTATCCGCAGGTATGGACCTTTCTGATCGCTTACTGGCTATACATCGACGGTGTTCACACCATCGCGCGTATGGCTGTGGACTACGGGGCCAAGCTGGGCTTTGAAACCAATGCGCTGATTCAGGCGCTGGTCATCACCCAGTTCGTCGGCTTTCCCGCCACGCTGATCATGGCCCGGTTCGCAGGCCGAATCGGCACGCGCAACGCGCTGTTCGCCGGCATCCTCGTCTACGTCGGCGTCACGCTCTGGGGCTTTTTTCTCCAGACCGAGGCGCAGTTCTACATCATGGCGGCGGTGATCGGCCTGGTGCAGGGCGCGGTGCAGGCCTTGTCGCGCTCGTACTACTCGGTTCTGATCCCGGCGGACCGGGCGGGCGAATTCTTCGGTTTCTACAACATGATGGGTAAGTTCGCCGCGGTGCTGGGCCCGGTGCTGGTCGGCGTATCCGCCGTGCTCACCGGCAGCTCGCGCGTGTCGATCTTGTCCATCCTGATCCTGTTTGTCGGCGGTATGGTGTGTCTGGCTCGCGTGCGCGGGCCGGGGGAGCGAACGCGATGATGTCCAGTATGCAAAGACGACTTAATCTGGCGGCCGCCTGTGTCTGCCTGGCCGGTGTGATGCCTGGAGCGGCCATGGCTGAGTCGGTTTCGGCGGCGCGGCATGCGGCGCTACAGGAGCGGCCGCTCGTTCGGGAGATCGAGGCCTCGCTCCGCGCCGAGGATTGGGCATCGGTGTACCAGCGGATCGAGGCGATGGGCGCCGAAATCCCGGCCAACGCAGAGCAGGAGCTGGTTGCCTACCGGCTGGCGACCGGGTTGCAGGCAGCGCCGATGGCGGAATCAGGCCGTCGCTGGCTGCGGGCCGTGGCGCTGTGGCCAGTGGTGACGACCGAAGCGTTGCCGGACGCCGGCCACGGTATTCAGGTGCCGGCGTTCCCGGCGACCCATGCGGCCCGTACAGCCCTGCGCGTCTGGCAGGCCAGGGATGACGCTCAACGTCTGCGTGAAGCGATTTCCACGTCGCAATGGCCGGGTACGCTGTCGCCCAACGGCGAACTGCTGGCCCGCTTGGGCGACGCCGAGTACGACGCCCTGTACGCGCTCTGGCCCAGCAAGCGGCAGATGCCTGCCGACTGGGCCTTGCGCTGGGCAAGCAGCCGTCCCGACGCGGAACGTGTGGAACGGTGGCTCTGGGCCGAGTCACAGACGGACACGCCCAGCGCGCAACGTCGGCAGCGTGGATTCGCCAGCCTGGCGTCAGCCGGTGATGCGGCCGTCTTTGATCAGCTTGCTGCGGCCGTGAGGGCGCACCCGGACTGGACCCCGCTCTGGCTGGCGGCGCTGGGCGAACTCAGCAGCCTAGAGGCCCGCCGCGAACTGCGCTGGTGGGCAGGCGACCCGCAGTTCGGGTTGGACGCACTCCAGGCACAGGCGCGCTCCGAGTCTGGGCGTGAGTGGATTCGGGAGCAGATTGTTGCCCGTGGCGACCAAGCGCCGGAGCAAGTGCTGCGTCGCATGCTGATTGTCCTGGTCCACGCCGGCGAGGAGGCGTTCCTGCGAGACTGGGCGGCGCAGCCGTCGTCGCCCCGGCCGCTCAAGACGGAGGTGCTGGCATGGCTCGGCGATTAATCCCGGCGCTGGGCGCTGCATTGCTGGCCATGCCGGTGGCCGCCACCGTGCAGACCTACGTCGAATCCAACCCCGGTACGAACCAGATCGCGCTGGGTTATCCGGTGCCCGAGCCGGTCAATAGCGTGACGCCGGTCAACGGCTTTCGTGCCTACGGCAGTTTGCTCGCGCGGCATCGCGATCTCGCGGCCAGCCCGGTGATTCGCGAAGAGCGCATCGGCACGACGACGGAAGGTCGAGCGATCTGGGCCTATGTGGTTGGCGATGCAGACACGCGGCTGGCCGATGGCAGTGGATCGGAGGGCGTCGTGTTGTTCAACGGCGGCATCCACGCCCGCGAGTGGGCCAGCCCCGAGGTCGCCACCGCGGTGCTGGAAGCCCTGGCTGCAGGTGCCGAGGACGGCGGTTTCACCGAATTTCTGGTGGATCAGGTCGAGATCACCATCGTGCCCGTGCTCAATGTCGATGGTTTCATCCAGACCCAGCGCACGCCGACACAGGTCTTGCGAACCACATTCAGCGGTGATCCGCCGAGCTGGCCACGTGATGGCCGGATGCGGCGCAAGAACATGCGCGGGGTCGATGCCGAACTGACCACCGAGTCCGACGCATTGCTGGGCGTGGACGTGAACCGCAACAGCAATCCGTTCTGGGCGCAGAGCTCGCAGTCCAGCCACCAGACGGGCTCGCTGGTCCATCACGGCAGCGGGCCGGGCAGCGAGCCGGAAACGCGGGCGATTCAGGCCGCTGCCGAGCTGGTCGATGCCAATCGGCTGCGGTTCTTCGTCGACATCCATTCCTTTTCACGCGTGTTCTTTGGCGTGAACACCGGCCACGCGCGGCGTGATGCCATAACCCGGTCGCTGGTCGATGCCGTGCGCGCCGCAACCACTGGGTATGGATACGATCCCACGCCGGCCGGTGTGGGGATCGGGTCGCTGGATGAGTACTTTGCGTACAGCTATCAGATTCCCGCCTACACCCTGGAGATTGAACCCGGCGGCAACGGTGCAGCCGATTACGGCCACAATGGGGTGACCCATGACGGGTTCGTTCTCCCGGAGTCGGAAATCTCGCGGGTTCGTCAGGAGCTCAGCGATGCGTTGTTGCTGGGCGCATACCGGCAATCCGGCCCGCCAGTGGTGCTGGCCTCAACCCTGCAGGCCGGCACCGGCGATATGGTTTATGCCGGTGATTGGATACCCGCCGGTACGAGCGGTCGCAGCGAGACATCGACGCGGCCAGACAGTCTGCCGGCCGGTGAGATGACGTTGCGGATTGTGTTCGACCGGCCGATGCGGGCCGTGGACGGCGGCAGTGTGGTGCAGTATCGCGGCCAATCCATACCCTTGCTGCCGACGGTTCGGTTGGTCGGGCTGGATGCCGACGGGCAGAACATCGAGTTCGCGGTGCCGGCAGGCATGATGCGCTGGTCGGCTGCCGCAGAGTCCACCCGCTATCAGGCCGATACGCTGGTCGTGGCGTTGTCGGCGGCGGCGGGTTCGGAGTTGTCCACGGCCGCGCAGCTGGACCTGGTCGTGGATGCGCAGGACTTGTCTGGTCAGCGGCTGGACGCCAATCCCGCGACGGTGGCGACCTGGTCCGATGGCGCCTGGTCGGGCTATGAGGATGCCGACGGACGTGAAAGCGATCAGGGCGGCGCCAGCGCGGCCTTTCGCCTGGTTGGGGCCGGCCTGGCCGAGCCCGCACCGTCAGGTGGGGCGGTGAGTTCGGGTGGCGGTTCGGGCGGTCTGGGACTCGGCGCGCTGCTCGGACTGGGTTTGTTCGCGCTGGCGCTGCGTATTCAGCGACGTCGCAGGTTTTTCTCCGCCCGTCGCAGTGGCTCGAGGTCCGCTCGCTCGGCGTAGCGAACCGCCACATAAGCCCGCGCGAGATCGCGGATACGGGGTGCCATGGCCGGTGAGAGGCTTGTTGCCCGCGCCGCAAAATCCTGCGGGCCTTCGTGCGCAAGTGGGCCGAGCCCTTGGCGATCCAGGCGCTTGATGGCGCGATTCCAGATCCGGCGGGCTTCGTCGACGGGTTCGGCGCTGCGCGACTGCCATAGCAGCCAGGCGCCCAGCGCCGAGAGCATCACCGTGATCAGGCCGGTGAGCGCCAGAATCATGCTGCGCCAGTCCGGCAGGCCGATGCGCGACAACACCGAGCGCTGCAGCTCCGGTCCGTAGGCCAGCACCCAGTAGTTCCATTGTGCGTTGACCGCATCCCATCGCAGACGCATGGCCTCGATGATGTTGCCGGTGCGGCGGGCGAAGAACGGCACCGGCTCGCCTGCGGGCAGGGCTGCACCGAGGCCGACCTCGACCCGGTCCGGCGCCACCGCCGCGGTGGGGTCGATGCGTGTCCAGCCCGCACCTTCTAGCCAGACTTCGGACCAGGCGTGGGCGTCGGACTGCCGCACGATCATGTACTGGCCGTTGCCGTTCATTTCGCCACCTTGGTAGCCGGTGACCACGCGCGCCGGCACGCCGGCTGCCCGCATCAGCACAACGAACGAGCTGGCGTAGTGCTCGCAAAAGCCGCGGCGGCTGGAAAACAGAAACTCATCAACACTGTTCTCGCCCAGCAAGGGCGGGCGCAAGGTGTAGACGAAGGGTTGTTCGCCGAACATCTGCAATGCGCGGTCCACCAGACCGCGGCCGGACAAGCCTTCGTCGCGCCAACGCTGGGCCAATTCGCGCGTTCGCGGGTTGCCCTCACGCGGCAGGCTGAGGGCGATGCGGTGAGGCCAACTGTCCAGTACAGGGTCAAGCCGGTAGTCCTGCACCGATTCCACCGTGTACAGCATGCGTTCGCGAATCGGCTTGCGTGATACCAGCTGTCGGCTGGGCGTCATCCGCGCTTCAGGCGGGGTGCTGGCGGGCATGTCCAGCGCCAACATCCAGTGATGACGGTGGGCCTCTAGCGTCACCTCGTACCGTACTGGGTTGGCGGTGTCGGTGAGCATGCCGGCCTGCAGGTTGTTGGGACGGACGCCGGGTTCCCAGGTCCGGCCATCGAAGGTCCACAGGACGGGGCCGCGCCAGTACCGGGCGTAGCGGGGCGGCGGGTCGCCGTCAAAGCGAACGCGAAACGCCACCTCGTCGGATCGCGACAGTTCGGAGATATCGCCTGGCGACATGTTCTCGCTCAGGCCGGTGACCGCGTTGGCCCCGGAATCCGAAGGCAGGCCCCACAGCGGGCCAGGTATGCGCGGGAACAGCACGAACAGCACCAGCATCAGCGGCAAGGCCTGCGCGATCAGCACCGCGCCGGTGCGCAGGCTGGTCCGCGTTGACAGGCTGCCGTCCGGGTGATTGATGTCGACCAGCACCGCGGTGATTAGCACGCCGCAGACCAGGAGGAACAGAATCATCGGGATGCTCTGATCGAACAGGAAGTGCGTGCCCAGCAGGAAATAGCCGAGGAAGGCCAGAATCGTGTAGTCCCGCAGAGTGCGGGTTTCGGTCAGCTTCAGCGCCACCATCAGCACCAGCAGCGCGGCGCCGGGCGTCTGGCCATTGATCGAGCCGAACGAGGCCAGCACCGCGGCGAAGGCCAATGCGGCCAGGCCCGCACGAACGAACAGGCCCGGCATCCTCCAGCCACGCCGTGCCACGCCCAGCCGCCACAGCATCATCCCCACGGCGAATGCCGGAATCCACAACGGCAGGTTGCGTACATGCGGCAGGATCACGATCGCTAGCACGGCAAGCAGACGTGGCAGGCAGCGGTCGGACACCGGCGGCATCACGCCTCGTCTGCTCCGTAAAGTGCCAGTGCGGTGAGGCAGCGCGCGCAGTGCTCGCTGCCGGTGTCGGCGGCG
>NZ_CAXRDQ010000027.1:0-13507 GCF_964229365.1 Abyssibacter sp.
CTGCGCCGCATCCACATCCCACGCGGCGTCGGCACCAACGTGGGCGGCCAGAGCGAGGAGATGGAAGTCAGCTTCCGGTCGCTGCAACTGGCGCTGGGCCTGGCGATCTTTCTGGTCTACCTGGTCATGGCCTCACAGTTCGAGTCGCTGATCCACCCCTTCGTCATCCTGTTCTCCGTCCCGCTAGCGGCCATCGGCGCCTTCACCGCGCTGTTCATCACCGGCACGCAGATTAATGTCGTGGCGTTGATCGGCTTGATCGTGCTGGCCGGCATCGTGGTCAACAATGCGATCGTGTTGATCGATTTGATCAACCGCCTGCGCGACGAGGGCCTGCGCGTCGTGGACGCGATTCGCGAGGCCGGACAGGCCCGGCTGCGCCCCATCCTGATGACCACGCTGACCACCGCGCTGGGATTGCTGCCGTTGGCCTTGAGCGGTGATGATGGCGCCGAGGTGCGCGCACCGCTGGCGATCACGGTAATCGGAGGCCTGATGGTATCGACACTGTTGACGCTGGTCGTGATCCCGGTGGTCTACTCGCTGGTCACACGCGATCCCGCGCCGACCAAACCGGCCCAGTCCACGGAGTCAGCCGCGTGAGTCTGACCGAGCTGTCACTGAAGCGACCGGTCACGGTCACCATGGTCTTCGTGTGCCTGGCGGTCATCGGCATCATGTCGTCTCGGCTGCTGCCGCTGGAATACCTGCCCGAGATGGAGTTTCCGGGCATCTGGGTGGAGCTGCCCTATCGCAACTCCACGCCCGAGGAGGTCGAACGGCGCATCGTCCGCCCGGTCGAGGAGGCGCTGTCGACGCTCTCCGGCGTCAAACGCCTGTACTCCGAATCCCGCGAAGACGGCGGCGGCGTGTTCGTGCAGTTCGACTGGGGCGCCGATCTGCGCATCAAGGGTGTCGAGGCGCGAGACAAGATCGATGCAATTCGCGACACGCTGCCGGATGAATTGCAGCGTATCCGATTCCAGAAGTTCAACGCCGCGGACCAGCCAATACTCGTGTTGCGGGTCTCGGCCAACCGCGATCTCGCGGATGCCTACGACATGCTCAACCGCAATCTGCGAAGGCGTGTGGAACGCATCCAGGGTGTCTCGCGTGTCGAGTTGTACGGTGTCTGGGCCAAGGAAGTGCGCATCGAGTTGTCCGCCGACCGGGTGGCCACGCATCAGGTCGACCTGCGCCAGGTTGCCGAGCGTCTGCGCGCCGCAAACTTCGAGTTCGCCGCAGGTGAGATCACCGACCGCAATCACCGCTTCACGGTCAAACCGGATGCCCGGTTCGAATCCATCGCCGAGATCGAACGCCTGGTGGTCGGCGAGCGCGGCCTGCGCCTGGGTGATATCGCTGACGTGCGCCACACCGATCCGGTGCGCACCCGCGGTCGGCACCTCGATGGCAAGTACGCCATCGGTCTGAACATCTTCAAGGAGAACGGCGCCAACCTGGTTGAGGTCGCCGATGCCGTAATCGCCGAGATCGATGTCATCAGCGAACTGCCGGAGATGCAAGGCGTGACGCTGTTCGCAATGGATAACCAGGCCGACGGGGTCAAGGATTCGCTGAACGAGTTGCTGATGTCCGGGCTGATCGGCGCCCTGCTCTCGCTGCTGGTGCTGTACGCGTTTCTGCGTGACTGGCCAATGACGCTAATCGTTGCGCTGTCCGTACCATTCTCGATCCTGATCACGCTGGGCTCGATGTACTTCCTCGGCTTTTCGCTGAACATCCTGTCGATGATGGGGCTGATGCTGTCCATCGGAATGCTCGTGGACAACGCCGTTGTAGTCACGGAAAGTATTTTCACCAGCCGACGCGAACATCCTAACGACCCGACACGCGCCACCATCGCCGGCGTCGATTCCGTCGCGCTCGCCGTCACGGCCGGTACGCTGACCACGGCCATCGTCTTTCTGCCAAACATCTTCGGCAAGAAGGACGAGATCACGATGTTCATGGGCCATGTGGCGATCACCATCTGCATTTCGCTCGCGGCCTCATTGGCGATCGCCCGCACGCTGATCCCGCAGCTTGCCTCGCGCATTCAGGGTCGCGTATCCGAGGGCGGCCGCGTGATGCAGGCCATCTTGCGCCGCTACCCGCGGATGATTGCGTGGACGCTGCGGCATCGCTGGGTCGCCGTGGTCGGCGCCCTGTTGGTCGTCGCCAGCGTGGCGCCACTGTTCATGACCGGGCTGGTCAAGATGGAAATGTTTCCGCGCAACGATACGGAGCGCCTGTTCCTGCCTTATCACCTCAATGAGGTCTACGCGCTGGACAAGGTCGAGGACGCCGTGAACACGGTCGAGGCCTACCTGTTTGCACACAAGGACGAGTTCGAATTCGACAGCGTATACAGCTACTACGACCTGGGCCGCGCCGAATCGACCATCATCCTCAAGGAGGGCGAGCAGCGCACGAAATCCATCGAGCAGCTCAAGGACGCCATCATGGCGGAGCTACCGAAGATCGCCATCGGCAACCCGACATTCAATGAGCAACGCAGCGGCGGCGAGCAGCTGTCGCTCTTCATTACCGGCGAGTCCACAGAACGGCTGAACGAGGTGGCCGAGCAGGTTGCCCGGCTCATGGAGGGGGTGACCGGCGTGCGCGATGCCCGCGTGGAAGCCGATGCGTCCAGCTGGGAGGTTCGCGTACGCGTGGACCGGGATCGCGCTCGCAAGGTAGGCCTGACCAGCCAGCAAGTCGCAGAAAGCGTGGCGACGGCGATCCGTGGCGTGGAGCTGCGCCCCTATCGCTCGGAAACGGGGGAGATTGACCTGCTGCTGCAGTTCCGCCGCGCGGACCGGCTGAATCTGGACCAGCTAAGCCAGCTCCCGATCCGCAGCGGCACCGGTGAATCGGTGATCCTCGGCAATATCGCGGAACTGACCATCGGCGATGTTCCGGCGACGATACGGCGCCAGAATCGGCGAACCGGGCTTCGGGTCAACCTATTCACCGAGGACGATGCCACCGCCGAAGAGTTGCGCGATGGCATCAAGGGCATCATGGACCAGTACCGTATGCCTGCGGGCTACGGATGGAACTTGGGTCGCGCCTTTGACCAGCAAGACGAGAACATGGGCTCCATGGCGCTCAACCTGTTGCTGGCGCTGGCGCTCATCTACCTCGTGATGGCGGCCATGTTCGAATCCATCCTGGCACCGTTTGCCATCATCACCGGCATCCTGTTCTCGTTCATCGGCGTGTTCTGGTTCTTCGCCCTCACCGGCACGACCTTCCAGTTCATGGGCATGATCGGCATGCTGATTCTGATGGGCGTGGTGGTGAACAACGGCATCGTACTGATCGACCATATTCGTAATCTGCGACTTGCCGGCCTGCCCCGCGAACAGGCGATCGCGACCGGTGCCCGCGACCGCCTGCGGCCAATCCTGATGACCGTGGGCACCACCGTGCTGGGGCTGATCCCGCTGGGCGTGGGCACCGCTTCGGTGGGCGGCGACGGCCCGCCCTACTTCCCGATGGCTCGGGCCATTATTGGCGGGCTCACGTTCTCCACCGTGGTCAGCCTGCTGCTTCTGCCGGCGATCTACAGCCTGCTGGACGACTTCGGACTTTGGTTACGCCGGCTTTGGCGAGGTGCCCAGGGCGAACCTGTGACCGGGTTTGCACTACGAGCACGCACGGACTCCAGCGACTAGAAAGGCTAAAAACTCAATCAGAATAGACTGTTGTGACGGCTATGCGCCCCGCAACAAGCCAAACACTGCCCCACCGTTGCGCAGATAACGGCAGGGGGTGACACCCAACCTGCTACGCTTCGCAGGCGATCTTCACCGGTCGCCTGTGAGCAGGCCCGGCATACTCCGTGCATCTGCTTCGCCGAAACGGAATCCACCCCCCAGGCAACGGAGCGGTACATTGGCGGAGTACGCTAACTGGCTATCCAGAGTGCTGCTCGCGCAGCAGTTCGCGAATCAGCATCTCGTTTCACTCGACGTACCGCCCTGGCGTACCGCGGCCATCCGAATGGTCAGCCGGGCGCTACGCCCCAGTATCGACGACATCGAAATCAAGGCGCCGATCTTCATCGTCGGCACCCCGCGCTGCGGCTCGACGATGATGCAGGAAATCCTCTCCTGCCATGAACGCGTCGCCTATGTCACCCATGCCATGGATAGCGCACGCGACCCGCGCACGTTCTACGCAACGGAATTGCTGCGAAAACGGCTGAAACTGGACGTCGAAGGCGAGCGGTATCTGAAGGACAGCATCATCGTGAACGCCGGCACCCCGGCCGAGGCGATGCGGTTCTGGGCAGAGGCGCTCAAACTCGATCCGTTCGCCCTGACCTGGCCGGACCAGACCCTGGATGACTTCACTCCAGAAGACATCGAGCACATCTATTTCTATATCAAGCACGTGATCAATTGCTTTCGCGATCGCGGCGGCGACCGGTTCCTGAACAAATCGCCTGCGCTGCTGACGGTGGTCCCGCTGGTTGCCGAGCTCTTCCCCGACGCGCGTTTCATCTACCTCGTCCGGGATGGCCGTCAGGTCGCGAATTCACTGATCAAGCTCTACCGCAGGCAGCGCGAGCAGGACATCAAGGTCAACCACCCGATGTTCAAGGACCAGCCGTTCATCCCCTACCCACGCGTCAACGGCCTGGAACAGGCTATTGAGACGTGGGGGGCCGAGGATCTGCGCACCACGTCCCACATCTGGAACGAGTCCATTGACTACATGGACCGAATCAAGTCATCGATTCCGCATCTGATGGAAGTGCGATACGAAGATGTGCTGGCTGAGCCCCAGGCGGTCGTCGGCCAGATTCTCGAGTTCTGCGAGCTGGGCGAGCCCGAACAGCCGGGTGCAAAGGCCGCATTTGACGCGCGAATGGCAAAAGTGGGACGGGTGTCTCACGTCAACCAGTATTCCGGCTTCGAGATCGTCGAATCCATCGCAGGTGAGAACCTGAAGCGGTACGGATATTGCGACAGCTCAAGCTGAAAACCTTGCGTCGTCGGCGACATGGATGTTTGTACGCTGAATGGACCTGACCGGATGTCAACGGTTACCCCCCGGTCCCGAGAGCGATGGGCAAAGCCCATCTTGCTGTCATCGGTTGTCACGAGCACCCATGCCGCCTGCGGCTCACCGTTCGGCGCGGCGGTTCACGCCCGTCGAGTAGTCACGAAGACCTAGGGAGTCTCCTAACATGACCACGATTGCTGACCAAGTTCGGGAAATTATCGCCAGCGAATTGAAGATCGACGCGGCAGGTGTGACCTCCGGTTCGACACTGGAAGACTGGGGTGCGGATTCGCTGGACTTCCTCGAAGCCATCTTCGCGATCGAAACCCACTTCGACATCAGCTTTCCGGATGACGAGGAATCGCGCGCCGTATCCGATTTCGACTCGCTGGTGCGTATTGTCGAAGGCGAAGTCAACGCCAAGATCGCCGCCTGACGTGAAAGTTGTCGTCACCGGGCTGGGCGTCGTTTCCAGCGCGGGCATCGGCAAGGCGTCATTCTGGGATTCGATCTGCGAGGGCCGCTCTGGAGTCAAGACTCTGGAGGGCGTCGATACCTCTCGGTTGAAAACCAAGATCGCCGGCCAGGTCGCGGACTTCGATCCGTCCGCGCTGAGCTATAGCGCTGCCCGCAATGTGGACCGATTCACCCAGCTGGCTCTCAAGGCCTGCGAAGAAGCCGTCGAGGAATCCGGTGTCACCGGTGATCCCTCCCGCATGGGCGTCATCCTGGGTACCGGGGTTGGCGGTATTGGAACGATCGACAATCAGCAGTACGCGCTGCACACGCACGCCCGCGGTCCGCAAACCCTGCATCCATTGACGGTGCCCAAGGCAATGTTCAATGCCGCGGCCGGTCATATCGCCATTCACTACGGCGTTCGAGGCCCGAACTTCACCGTCTCCACGGCGTGCAGCTCCGGCGCCAGCGCGATCGGCGAGGCCGTGCGCCTGATCCGGCACGGCTACGCGGATGCGATCATCGCTGGCGGCACCGAGGCACCCTTGAGCTACGGCATGTTCGCGGCCTGGAATGCCATGCGCGTGATGTCCGTGCGCAACGGCGAACCTGGCGCAGCGGTGCGCCCGTTTTCCAAGGACCGAGATGGTCTCGTCCTGTCGGAGGGCGCCGCCATTGTCGTGCTCGAACGAGAGGACCTCGCCCGCAAGCGCGGTGCACCGATTTATGCCGAGGTCACCGGCTACGGGTGCAGCAATGACGGGTTCCATGCGACTCGCCCCAGTGTTGACGGGCAGGTTGCAGCCATCAAGGACGCCCTGTGCGACGCGCAGATGTCACCGGACGACATCGACTACATCAATGCCCACGGCACGGCGACAACGGCCAACGATGTCACCGAAACCGAGGCCGTGAAGCAGGTGTTGGGCGATCGCGCGGCGAGGGTACCGATGAGTTCCATCAAAAGCAGGCTCGGCCATGCATTGGGAGCCTCCGGTGCAATCGAGTTCGTCAGTTCCTGTCTGTCGCTGCGCGATGGCATCGTGCCCCCCACGATCAACCTGCACTCGGCGGATCCCGACTGCGATCTGGACTATGTGCCTAATGAAGCGCGACAGATGCCGTTGAACGCGGTCATGTCCAACACGTTCGCATTCGGGGGCTGCAACGTGATTCTCACGCTGCGCAAGCCGGGCACCTCTCACTGATGCGCTGCTAATCGGGAGAGCGGCGCCTCATCCCTCGTCAACTCCATGCATCCAAGTAAAGGTTGGACGAAGTGAAAACTGTCTACATCACCGAGATGGCATCGTTTCTGCCAAACGAGCCCGTCACCAATGATCAGATCGAAGTGGTTCTGGGAGAAATCCCCAACCAGCCGAAACGCGTCAAGTTGTTTGTGCTGCAGAACAATGGCATCAAACAGCGCTATTACGCCGTCAACCAGGAAACTGGAGAACGCACGCACACCAACGCCCAGCTGGTCGGCGAAGCCGTGCGATCGCTGGTGGGCAAGGTCGGACTGGGTGTCGATGACATCCAAGGGCTCGCCTGCGGCAGCTCATCGCCCGATCAGCTCATTCCGTCGCACGCAAACATGGTCGCCGGCGAACTGGAACTGCAGCCCGCCGAGGTGATGTCCGCCGCCGGGGTCTGCTGCTCGGGCATGTCCGCGCTGAATTACGCCTACATGAACCTGTCGATGGGCATTCGCGACAACTTTGTGGTTTCCGGCTCCGAACGCGCCTCACCGTTCATGCAAGGCCATTCGTACACCATGGTCACCGACTCGGACGCCAACCAGACCGAAGCCGCGCCAATGGTCAGCTTCGAGAAGGAGTTCCTGCGCTGGATGCTGTCTGATGGCGCCGGCACGGCGCTGGTCGAAACCGCCCCGCGCGAGGACCGCCTGTCGCTGCGTATCGATAATCTGGAAGTCATGTCCTGGGCAGGCCAGAAACCGACCTGCATGTACAACGGCATGGTCAAGGACAAGGACGGCGAGTTCCAGTTCTGGTCCGACGAGGAGGACATGCGCAACGTCCTGTCCAAGGGCTACCTGCTGCTCCAGCAGGATGTGCGAGTGCTCGACAAGAACATCATTGAAGTGGCGGTAGCTGGCTGCAAGATGATGAAGGACAACTGGGGTCTGGATTTCGACAGTGTCGACTACTTCCTCCCCCACCTGTCGTCGATGTACTTCAAAAAGCGGCTTGGCGAGCACATGGCGGAAGCCGGCTACGGGATTCCGGAGGAAAAGTGGTTCACGAACCTGCCGGAGACCGGGAATATTGGTTCTGCCTCAATTTTTGTGATCCTGGAAACTCTGCTGCATTCGGGCCGCCTGAAAAAAGGCGACCGGATACTCTGCGCCGTTCCCGAAAGCGCCCGCTTCTCGATGGCGGCGATGTTGTTAACCGTGGTGTAGCAGGGGCGCCCCCGCAACCCAAGATTCCGGCGCGACGCGCCGCTACCGCGAGCCCAAGGAGGGTGCGTGAACGCGATTATTGGCCTATTGAAATGGCTGAACGTCGTGCCGGTACCACTGCTGGATATCCAGCTGCCGATCGTCCGTGCAAGGGCGATCATCGAGGCAAACCGGCTAGGCGTTTTCAAACTGCTGGCAGAGCATGATGCTGAAGGCGGGCTTGGAGCTGCCGAGGTCGCCGACAAACTCGGCTTGTCGTCCGAAGGCACCGCTCTGTTGCTCCGAGCGCTCAAGAGCAGCGGCTATCTCAAGCACCGTAACGGCAAGTATTTAAACGGCCGCTGGGCACGTAAATGGATCGTCCACCCCGATCGCGGGCTCAGCGAGATGCTCAAGTTGCAAAGCGTGACCTATGAGCGTCTGCAATCGCTGGGTGACAACGTGGTCTCCGGCCGGCCGTCGCTGGATTTCCATTCCAAGTTCGAAAAAGCCGGCACCGAAGGGCAGGAAACCTACACCCGAGGAATGCAGCAAGCCGCGCGGATGTTCATCCCGGCCGTGCTCAAGAGTGCCGATATCCCGGCCGATGCGAAGGCGATGATCGACATCGGCGGTGCCCACGGCGAATACGCTCGTCAGTTCGTCGCGCACTACCCCGACCTGCATGCCACGGTCTTCGATCTCGGCGGTCCGATCAACACGGCGAAAAAGCTTGCCGAGGAGCAAGGCCGCACTGAACGGCTCAGCTTCGTCGCCGGCAACGCCTTCCAGGACGATCTGGGTGAAAACTGGGACGTGATCCTGCTCGCGAACTTCATCCACCTCTTCAGCCCCGAGCAGACACTGGTGCTGTTCGAAAAATGCCTGAAGGCGCTGGCGCCAACCGGCGTACTGCTGATTGTCGATCAGTTCTCCGGTAGCGAAGGCGGCATCAAGGCGCAGCTGTTCGACGTGATATCGCTCAACTTCTTCAATGTCGGCGGTCGCGCTTACACCCTCAGCGAAGTCCACGATCTGCTGGCCAAGGCCCGCTTCACGACCGTAGCCGACCGCCGATTCCCGCCCAGCGTACCGGGTGGCCTAATTCAGGCCTCGCGCTGAGCCGGCGCACCAGGAGCCATCATGCCGCCCTCCGATGACGCATCGCCGCCCTCTCCGCCCAAACGGGTGCTGGAGATTCATTTTTCGCAAACTGGCCAGCTCACACGGGTTATGGACCATCTGGTCCAGCCGCTGGTCGACCACCCCAGCGTTACCGTAGAGCGTCAATGCATCGAGATGGTGCAGCCCTACCCGTTCCCTTGGCCGTTTTTCCGCTTCTTCGACGAGTTTCCGGAAACAGTCGCGTTCGTCACCCCCGATATCAAGGCGATCGATGCCGCTGGCCCTTACGATCTGATCATTCTGGGGTACACGCCGTGGTACTTGAGCCCTGCGCCGCCGGTCGTGGCCTTTCTGCAATCGGAGCGCGCGGCCGCCCTGTTCCGCGATACCCCGGTCGTCACCGTAACCGCCTGCCGCAATATGTGGCTGATGGCCCAGTACCGGCTTAACAAGCTGATTCGGGGCCTGGGCGGACGGCTGCTGGACCGGATCGTGCTCGCCGATCAGGGCGGCACCGCGGCAACCTTCATCACGACCCCGCGCTGGATGTTCACCGGCAAAAAAGACCGCTACCTCGGGCTGTTCCCGCGAGCGGGCGTCGCCGAACCCGAAATCGAGGGCGCCGACACCTTCGGCAGACGGATCAGCCAGTGGCTGGAGTCGGAGACGAACACCGGTGACACCACGCGACCGATCGCGAACCCCGACCCCAACCCACCAAATCCGATGCTGCTGCTCGGCGAATTCATGGGCCTGCGCAGCTTTATGATCTGGGGCGCGCTGATTCGACTCTGCGGCCGTCAGGGCCGCTGGACAAGGGTGCCGATCGTGCTGTTCTACGCACTGTTTTTGGCCTGCGCGGTCGTGGTGGTGCTCCCGATCACGATGGTCTCGCTGCTGCTCCTACGGCTTGTCCCAGCGTTCCGGCGCTTCCATAACAAGTTGGTCGACCGCGTCGTCTCGTGACCCGTTGGTCACCCGGCGCAATTCTTGCCCGTGGTTCAGGTAGCCGCGCACCTGTGTTGAACAGGTCTTCGCGGCCACGTGGCGCCACGCTATCCTTTCCGCCCGCTCGCACGTCCAGGAGGTCGTCCCGATGACCGAATCCACCATCGAACGTCGCAACCTACGTCTGGCCTTTGACGCTGAACGACCTCGGCACTGGCACAGCGGCAACGCGCGGATATCGCGGTTCTACGATGCGTTGTCGATGTCCTTCCCGCCTGGGGAGAAGTCCTTTATCGAATCGGTACGCGATTTCGCCGACGGTATCGAGGACGAGGACCTGCAAAAGGACATCCAGGGATTCATCCGCCAGGAAGCGGATCACACGCGAGAACACGCACGCTACAACGCCACGCTCAAGGCGCAGGGCGTGGACGTCGATTTTCATACCAGCCTGACCGCCAAACCGGTCGAGTTGACGCGGCGCTACCTGTCGCCCAAGCGCAACCTCGCCCGGACCGTAGGCATGGAACACATCACCGCGATTCTCAGCGATCTCGCGCTGAGCGACCCGCGTGTGCTGAAAAATGCCGATGAACAGGTCCGCCGCATCTGGAATTGGCACGCCATCGAGGAGATCGAGCACAAGGGCGTCGCCTTCGATGTCTTTGAACAGGCGGTCCCGAACAAATTGGAACGCTACTTCCTGCGCACCACGGTCATGCTCTGGTCGACCCTGGGGTACTCAGTGGGCATGACCACATCGCTCACCTTGTTGCTGTGGCATGACCGCAAGTTGTTCGACCCCCGCGACTGGTGGCAGGCGTTCCAGTTCTTCTGGGTTCGTCCTGCGGTGATTCCACGAGCCTTCGGTCGCTGGCTGGCGTATTTCCGGCCGGGGTTTCACCCGTGGCAGCACGACAACCGCGAGCTGGCGAAAACCTATGCAGCGGAGCTTGATCGCGCGGAAAACGCCTGACCGGTCGTCGCCTTAACCGGCACAGGTGCGCTTCGGGTACGCTCTTTGCGAGTTCCAACTCGGTTCTGAGCACCCACCCTGGGGAGGTAGCATGCCCATGTCCGAAGCATTGCTCTGGCGGGATTTTCCTCTTGCGCTCGTGATGAGTGCACTGCAGGCAGCCGTTCTCGCGCTGGTTATCAGCGCCCTGCTCTGTGCCCCGCTGACCGGGCTCGCCGGACTGGGCTACGTCAACGGACTGCTCTGGGGAGCGGTGCCCCTGTTCTTCCTCCTGGGTCCAGCGCTGCTCGTTGCCGCGCTGAAACCGGCTGCGGACTCCAAGCCACTGCTCGTCATGACCGCAGGCATGAACCAGCAATAAGCGATATCGAATCGTGGGGTCGCGGGCGCGCATGCACCCGTGCCATCAAGGGAGAAAGTGATGGGTATAGCAGCACGCCGTGCCACGATCATGCAGCGGCAGCGTTCGAACGTTCGCGATTGGGTCCGGAACAACAACACCGCCAGACGGGTTGCCACAACCTTGCTGATGCTGGGCATCGCACTGATCAAGGCGGTCCCGCCACTACGCCGGATGGTGCCCACTCAGGTCAGGCTGTTCGCCCAGTCCTGGGACTGGGAAATGCTCCGCTCGGCGATCACATCGTTCGGCTCCCGCATCTACATCGACCAGCCCTGTGTGATGCCCGATCCGCCCACCTGGCAACCCCTGGCGGAGGTGGATGAACAATGGCGACTGTCTGAAGACCAGATCCGCAGCTTCTACGAAAACGGCTTTCTCGGTCCGCTGACACTCTGTTCCCGCGAAGAGATGATCAGCTTGCGAGAGCAGGTCTGGGCCGAGATCGAACAGCCGTCTAAGACCTACGGGTTCGTCACCGGACGCGACCGTCATCTGGACTGCCCGGCCGTCTGGGACCTGATCAAGCGCCCGGAATGGACCGAGCGGCTTGCACAGCTTTTGGGGCCGAACCTGCAGCTGTGGCGTTCGCAGCTGTTTCTGAAGGAGCCGGGTGCGCCCGAGGTGACCTGGCACCAGGCCAGCACCTACCTCTCCGAAGAGGGCTACAAGGCGACCTTGTGGCCGACTGACCGTAACGAATTGTTTCAGCTCACCACCTGGATCGCCTTCGACGACGTCGACTACGACAACGGCAACATGCAATTCGTCAAGGGCTCCCACCGCCGCATCAACACCGCACACATTGGCGCCAAGGACGGCGGCGGCTTTGCGCGCACCCGCTTCAAGCTCGAAGCGGATATCACCGACGACAAGGTCGTCAACATGCCCATGCAAGCCGGCCAGTTCGTGATCTTCAGCGAGCGCTGCATCCACGGCTCACCGCCAAATGCCTCAACCGATCGTCGCCGCTGGGGCATGGCATTTCGCACGATCAAGCCATCGGTCAAGGTCTACGACACCGAACTACGCCACCATGTCATGTATCTGCGCGAGGAGTACTCGCTGGAAAACTGGGGCGCCGTGGTGTTGCGAGGCGAGGATGATGCCGGTGTCAATCGGCTGACCCAACCACCATCCGCCGGCGCTGCCTCCTCGGCCGAACCGCCGCTTCAAGCGGCGGTATGACCAGGATGGCAATCAGGTCGTGGTAGGCTCCGACGCCGCCGCAACCTCCGGACCCTGTCCGCCGGCAAAGCGCCATTGCTCTGGCCACTGGTGGAAATCCATGTAGTCCCTGGCTGCTCCGGTCTTGCCGAAATCGATGTAGTCATCGTGCGAATTCACCAGCCCACGGGTGTTCTCGTCGATGATTACCGGCTCGCCGGGCGCGCTCAGCATCCCCTGGAGCCGCAGTCGCCAGATCGCCGGTGACAGCAACTGGCAGAGGTCGAAAAATGTGTTCGTGCGATGCACTGGCCCGACTGACGTCCAGCGGGTGGCCACGCCAATGGAACGGTCCGTCACGTTATTGATCGCATGCCACTGCCATGGCGGGTTCAGCAGGATGTCGCCGGGCTCCAGAACGGCCTCATAGCGAGGGCAATAGCGCTGTAACGGTGCGTGCTGCTCCAGATAGTCCGGTGTGTATTCCTGGCGCACGAATGACGCGCAGAACAGGAAGAAGCGATTCAGCGCCGGGTACATCAGCCACAGGTAATCAGGATGGACGAAGGTCCATTTCTTCTTGCCGTACACCTGAAAGAACAGGTTGGTGTTGCTGGCCGAATGTGCCTCGGTACCGGTCGTTGGATGTACGCCGAGAAACAGCTGTGCACCGAGGAACATGGTCCGCCGTCCGCCCATATGCTGCGTGTAGGACAGGCAGTCCAGGTCGTCGAACAGCTCCGGATTGTAGGAGAAGATGCTCGCACTGTTGTGGATGTAGAGCTTGTGATCCGTGCCTTCGCTGGCAACGACATCGGCGAACGTGCCGACCGAATGCTCATTGCTTTGCTGCTCGATAATATTGACCTTGAAGTCGCCGTAGTGACCGGCGAAATACTCCGGCGTCCACCGTTGGCAGGCCGAGGAATCTGCGGCACCGCCCTTGATAATCACCGGCGTTCCAGTGCGCACGTAGCGCTTCCAGAACTCACGCGGCTCCAGCTCT
>NZ_CAXRDQ010000028.1:0-44137 GCF_964229365.1 Abyssibacter sp.
GAATCGATGGTCAGACTCGCGGTTTCACCGTCCAGGGAGAGACTTCCCATTGCGGCGCCGGACAGCAGCGCCTGATAACGCAACGCGCGATCCAGCCCCTCGCCGAAGGTCATGCTCGACAGAAACAAATACTCCAGCACCTCGCCGCCAAAGGTCGGCAGAAACCGGCCGACATGTAGCCCGATGTTGGTGTCGCCGGTTTCCTGCTCCAGGCGTTCCCAGAAGTGGGGAATGCGTTCGTGCAGGGTTCGGCGGTCGCGCTGCTCGATGGCTTCGGGGCTTAGCCCCAGTTCTGCCATGAAGGCCTCGGCATCAATGCCGGCGCGCTCCATGGCCTGGTAGACCTGGCGCGTCAGGGCATTCGAGTCGTGGTAGCTAGGATCTGTTGACATTTATTTCGCCGCAGTGCCGCCTGCCATGGTGACGCAGCTGGCAGCCCTTAGGGGCCGCACCGGCCCCCTGCTGCGCAGAGTCACAGAGAATTGCCCCATCGTTCTCCTTGTCCCAGATCCGATAGCAACCGGAGCGCAATGCGAATGCGCTGTTTGTTGTCGGGCTTTGCTGGTTGAGCGGCACGTCAAAATGGCGAATTGATCAGAGTGTCCTGTCACCCGCGTCGGCAAAGCCATTGCGGTGCGTTGGTTTTCAAAGCCAATATTACCGGCTTGAGCGAACGGGCTGCGTACTTGTTCGCCGATTACGCCACCGCGACCACAGGGATGCGGACAAAGTTGGAGGAGAAGATGCTTAGACGGTTGGTGTTATTCACCCTGATTTTCAGTGGTGGCGCTGCACATGCGGTGAGCGGGGAGATAGGTCCGGTCGAGTTCGACCTGAATACTCGGCTGACCAGCGGGTTGGTGTGGCGTGCCCAGGAACGAGACCCGGGATTAATCTCCAAGCTCGCCAACAACCCGGAGCTCTGCGTCGAGCATGACTGCATGTCATTCGCCGGAGACCCCGAGCCAAACCAGGAGCTTGTCGATGCGCGTGGCCTGTATTCAGGTGTGAACCTGGACGACGGCAACATCAACTACGACAAGGGCGATATCGTCTCGGCGACTACCTACGCCACACCGGAACTCACGGCCTACTGGGCCGGTTTCAAGTTCAAGGCGTCGGCGTTGGCGTTCTACGATCCCGAGAACGTCGATTTTGACGAGACACATTTTGACGACCGTTGGCAGGAAGCGTCCGTGCCGCGACCGGCGTACGTGGAACGCGATTTTGCATCGGATATCGAACTGCGCGAACTGTATATCCAACGCTACTTCAATATTTTCGACCGCGAGATCTCAGTGCAGATCGGCCGCCAGGTCGTACCCTGGGGCGAAGCTACACTGACCCTGTTCAACAGCGTCAATGAGCTCAACCCGCTGGATGCCACCATCGCCGGGTTTCCGGGTTTCGAACTCGGGCAGGTGAACCAGCCCGCCGGCATGGCCGTGTTCCAGACCGCATTGACCGACAGCCTCGCCGCGGAATTCGTCTACCAGTTCGAACACGTGCCGGTGCGCATCCAGTCGCCCGGCAGCTTTCTATCGACCAACGATCTGATCGGCGGGACCGACTACGCGATGATCACGCTGGGTCAGTTCAACGACGATCCGGATCGGCAGTACACACCTCCGGCGACGGGCGCGGGGTTGGTCTCCAGTTCGACGCGAACCGCGGCCGTGCGTCCGGAGAACGAGGCACGCAACCAGGGGCAGTTCGGCCTGCGCCTGTCGTACTTCGCCAGCAACCTGAACAACGGCACCGAACTGGGTTTTTACTACCTGCATTACCACAGCCGCCTGCCGGTTGTGAGCGCCTACGCGGCCGACCAGTCCTGCACGCGGGATGCGGCTGTGCCCGGCAATGTCGCAACCGCGCTGGTGGCCTGTAACGGCTTCAATGGCTCGATCAATGTCACCGGGCTTGGGCTGGAACCGCTGCCGGTCGACACCATGGCGCTACAGGTGGAGTACCCCGAAGACATCGACATGTTCGGCCTGTCATTCAATCCGAACATCGGAAACTGGGCCTTCTCCGGCGAGTTGTCCCACCGCCGGAATTTGCCCGTGCAGGTGAACCTGGCGGACGTGGTGTTTGCGGCATTGCAGCCGGCCTTTCCCGAAGAAGACATTCCGATCGGAGTCGGCGGCATCGGTCTGACCGTACCGGGCGCGAGATCGGCGGTGCCGGATCTGCTCACCCAGTACCGCGACATCACGGTGCAACCGAATCAGTACATTGCCGGCTACGAGCGGATCGACGCGTCGCAGCTATCGCTGGCAGGCCTGCGGATCTGGTCGAGCAACCCGTTCGGTGCGGATTCTGTGCTGTTCCTGCTGGAAGGCGGATTCTGGTATCACCACGACATGCCGGATCCCAGCGAACTGGCGTTTCTGGGCACGGGTGACTTCACCCACCCCACCTGGGGCGCAGACGGCACTGGCGAGGTGCCTGACGGCGTGGATCGCACGCTCACGTTGAACCCGACGCAGATGCGCGATGGCATACCCACGGAGTTCGCCTGGGGTTATCGCTCACTGCTGAGGCTGACGTACAACGAAGTGCTCCGGGGCGTGACCTATGAACCACAGCTGTTGTGGTTCCATGACGTGAAGGGCCAGACGCCGTCACCGATTCTGAATTTCACGGAACGGCGCAAGGCACTCACGTTCAACAACCTGTTCAAGATCGGGCAAAGCCTGTCGCTGGGCGCAACCTACCAGTGGTACATGGGCGGCGGCGATTACAACCTGGAACAGGACCGTGACTTCTACAACGTCTACGCCGTGTTCAATTTCTAATACACCGACTGATTCAGTGATTGCATGAACGAGACAACCCGAAACGCGCTGATGGCAGCCTCGGTCAGCGAGCCCGATCTCGATCGGCTGGCTGGTCTTGGTGCCGATGCGCAGCAGACCCTGGCGAGCCTGTTGCAGGCTGCCCAGGCGCAACAGGCACGTCAGCTCCAGCAGGCGATGGAGGGCATGTTGGATGCCATGCCAAGGCTGCTGCGCGGGCCGGTGAAAAAGCTGTTTGAACGATGAGTACGCTGCTACAGCAAGCCGAGCGCATCAAGCTCGCCCGGGTGCTCGGTTGTGATGCCTCGGATCTCGGTGCATTGGCCGCCTGCGAAGAATCCGAACTGCGTGCGGCACGCGCTGTCGCCTCCAACGCCTTGTTCGGCCGGCACCGGGGTCTGTTCGCCAAGCTGGCCAGCGCCACGCGCTTGTTGCCTACAGGGTTGTCAGCCCAGTTCACACAGAAATTCATCGGTCCGACCTTGTCCGGGCGAGTGGCCAGTGAAATGGAACCGAAGCAGGCGCTGGCACTGGCCGACAAACTGCCGGTGCCGTTTCTCGCGTCCGTCTGCCTGTCGCTGGACCCCGGCCGGAGCGGGCCGATTATTCGCGCCATGCCCGCAGCCCGGGTGGTCGACGTGGCCAAAGAACTGCAGCGCAATGGCGAACACATCGTCATGGCGCAGTTCGCCGATGCGCTGAGCGATGCTGTCGTCGCGGCGGTTATGGATGCGATCGATGCGCCCTCCGACCTGCTACGCATCGGGTTTTATATTGAAAGCAAGACGCGGCTGGAGACCATCATCGCCGGTATGGACGATGAGCGCCTGGGCCAGGCGCTCGTTGCGGCTCAGGCCGAATCGCTTTGGCCCCAGGCCCTGGCGATGGTGGACGGCACATCCGACACCTTGCGCGGGCGTATGGCGAACCTGATCGCGGCCCAATCTGAGGATGTCATCCGAGGTGCGTTCTCGGCCGCCCAGCAACAGGCGCTATGGCCGATGATGGCCGATGCGGTGATGTTGATGTCGCCCGACAGCCGCCAGCGCATCGCTTCGGTGCTGGAAGATGCCAACGCCGAGTGGAAAGAGGCACTCCAGTCGGCGCTTTCGGCTCAGGGGGCCAGCGACGAGTTGATCGCCGAACTGGCCGCCTGACGGCTCACTCGCCGCTGGCGCGAGACAGCAGTTCGTCGCGAATCGCGCGCAGCTGTTTTTTGACGGCATCGGCGTTGTCCGGCCCCATCCGAATCAAGGCCTTCTGACCCCAGGACAGCCGTTCCAGTCTCGGATCGGCGAACTCGAAGAACACCTTTGGCTGCTTGAGCGTGATCGGGCCATCGATGTCCGGTGTGGCGAGCAGGTGGTCGATCACCTGCACCACGCGGTCGTTGAAATAGCCGTCCGGATAGCCCAGGTCCTGGTAGCTTTCCTGGAACAGCGGGTAATAGCGTGAGTAGGTGTCGACGAGCGTGTCTGGTGCCAGGCTGATAAAGCCGCTGACCCAGGGCTCGTAGCGTTTGAAGTTGGCCGGATCGAGATGGATGGAGTCGCCGCTACGGACCACCGGCACGCTGCCTTCCACCTCCACCACCGGACGAAAGCGGCGTGAGACCGGATCGCTGTCCAGATTGTCGATGCTGACCACGGCCTTGCGGATCACCGAGTCCGGAACGAGAAAGCGTTCGATGGCCGTCGGGCCTGCGGCTTCGTCGACCGCGTCGCGGAATGCCTGGTCGCTGTCCGCCAGCGTGGGCAGAGGTGGTGGCTCGGACGCAGCCTCGTCGGTACCGGCCGCGGTGTCGGTGGTGGTGTCGCGCGCCGGCTGTCTCGGCTCATCGATTGGATACTTAGGCTCCGGTGGTTTCGGGGCCGGGGCTTCGGCGATGGTTTCTTCAGGTGCTCCCTTGCTCAGCTTGGCGCCGAACTGAACCAGCACCAGAATGGCGATCAGGGCTGTCGCCCCGAGGCCGATGGCTATCCATGCTCCGCGTTTCATCGCTAGTCCCAAGTGATCACGAGTTGCTGAGCGTAGCGAACCCGCACCGGAATGAAAACGCGCAGGCAACGAAAAGCGCCCCGGCCTGACAGGGCAGGCCGGGGCGCAGGACCAACGATCAGGCTAGGCCTGGCCGGAGGCCACCAACTTCGGGCGAGGGGCTTCCTTGCCGATGAAGCCTTCGGTGACATCGGTTGACGAGCCGATGCGCACATACTCCTCCGGCGTGAACTCATCGACCGCCCAGGAATTCAGCTGAACGCGGCGTGCGGTGCGGGCCTGCTCGGCCTCGTCGGCGGAGATCACCTGTTTTTCCAGCGCGAGGTCGATTAGCTCAGCCGGGTGACCCTTGGGCAGCGTCTTGGCCTTGCTCGCCGCGATGATCTTGGCGTGAACGGGCCGAACGGCGTGCAGCAGACGGAACGCGTGATAAAGCCGGCCGGCGCCGCGCTCAATATCCTGCGGCACGAACAACCCCGCCTGCTGGGCATCCAGACGTGCATCGGGGGTCTGCACGACCGCGGCTGCCGGCGCCAGCAGGTTGTCTGTCACGCCTTTGCCAATCGGGTTCAGCCGCAACAACCAGCCACCCACCGACTTGAACCACCAGCCCACGACCGGGGCTTCGAAGTTGGCGTAAACGCCTTCAAAACCGTCCTGAATCTCCTTGAGCCCGTAGTTCAGCGCGTAGTGCACCATGGGCAGGTCTTCGGCGCGTCGGCCCTCGGCCTCGAAGCGGCGCAAGGTCGCGGTGCAGAGGAATATCCACGACAGCACATCGGCCAGGCGACCGGTGAAGTTGCCCTTGGCCTTGAGCTTGGCGCCCATGAAGATCATCGCCAGATCGGACAGGATCGCGAACCGGGTGGAAGCCCAACCGAGCCGGCGATAGTAGGTCGCCGTTTCGCCGGAGACCGGTGAGCCGGCGGTAAAGCCACGGGTCAGGTAGCGGGCGATGCTGCGGCCGAAGTTGACGACCATGCCGCCCACCCAGCCGACCAGTGCGCTGCGAAAGCGGGTGGTGTCTTCCGTCTCCACCGACTCGACCAGCTTGCGGGCATAGGGATGCGAGCGATTCGCGCCCTGGCCGTAGATGATCAGCGTGCGGGTCAGGATATTGGCGCCCTCGACGGTGATGTTGATCGGCGCGGCGATGTAGGCATCGGAGACGATATTGTTCGGTCCCCGCTGTATGGCCGCGCCTGCCATGACATCCATCGCATCGATGGACAGCGAGCGCATCAATTCCGTGAGTTGCTGTTTCAGAATGGCCGAGACCACCGGTGGCTCATGTCCCGCGTCCACCGCGGAGCAGGAATACACGCGGGCCGCCTCCATTAGATATTGCAGGCCGGCGAGTCGCGCGACCTTGGCCTGCGGGCCTTCCATCAGGCCAATCGGCATATTGAACTGTTCACGGACCATGGAGTAGGCGCCGGTCACGGAGGCCAGCATGCGCGCGCCGCCCACGGCAGACGCCGGCAGCGAGATCGCCCGCCCACCGGCCAGCGATTCCATCAGCATCTTCCAGCCCTTGCCGACGTAGTCGATGCCGCCGATGGTGTTGGCCAGCGGGGCGACGACGTTCTCGCCGTAAATTGGGCCGTTGTGAAAGCTCACGCCCATCGGATCGTGGCGCAGCCCAATGGACAAACCGTCCATGCCCTTGTGCAGCAACATGACCGTGATGCCCAGATCCTCGCCTTTGCCGAGCAGATTGTCGGGGTCGCGCAGGCGTACAGCCAGCGAGATCAGGTTGGCGATGGGTGCCAGCGTGATATAGCGCTTGGAGAAACTCATCCGCGCCTTCAGATGACCATCGTCGTCGCGGAAAACCACGCCGTCGGCCTTGATCGAGGCGGCGTCGGAACCTGCGGTGAGTTCGGTCAGGCCGAAGCAGGGGATGTATTCACCCTTGGCCAGACGGGGCAGGTAGTGGTCCTTCTGCTCCTGGGTGCCGTATTTCTCGGTGAGTTCGGCAGCCCCGAGCGAGTTGGGAATCACCACAATGGCCGCGACGGCGCCGCCGGCGGCCTGGATCTTGGCCATGATCGTCGAGCGGGCAAGCACGGAAAAACCCTTGCCGCCGTACTTTTTCGGGATGAGCAGGGCGAAGAAACCGTTGTCCGCCATGTAGTTGAAGATGGCATCCGGAACCTGCCGGGTGCGTGACATCTCCCAGGGGTCACACATCTGGATCAGCTCTTCGCAGGGGCCATCCATGAACGCCTGCTCTTCCGCGGTGAGCTGGTTATAGGCCTCGCTCATCAATTTCTTGAAGTCCGGATTTCCGCCGAAGAATTCGCCTTCTGCCCAGACATCGCCGGCTTCCAGCGCCTGGCGTTCGGTGTCCGACAGCCGAGGCAGCATCCCGGCATTCTTCATGCCCATCATGATCGAGTGGAACATTGTTAACTCCTTGGTGAGAACACCAACGCAGAGGTTTAGGGAATGGGGCTAGCCGGGGACGCGCTCGAAGCTCTGGCCGGCATCGGCCATTGCGACCAGCCGTTCGGCCGGTGTGAACCGTTCGCCATATCGCTCGGCGAACTCGCGCAGGCGTACCACCGCCTTGTCCAGGCCATAGGCATTGAGGTATTGCAGCGGGCCGCCCTGGAATGGCGCGAAACCCCAGCCGAAGATGGCGCCGATGTTGGCGTCCCAGACCGACTCGAGCACGCCTTCCTCCAGGCAGCGAACAGTCTCGTTGGCCTGGGTTAGCAGCATGCGCTCGATGATCTCGGATTCAGGGATCTGCTCGGCCGCCACCGGCCAGTGTTCTGCGAGTCCTGACCAGAGCTGCTTTTTGCCACCGTCGGGATAATCGTAAAAGCCGCGGCCGGCCTTTTTGCCGGGGCGATCCAGTTCCGAAACCATCTTGCGGATCAGCGCATAGCCGGGTTGCTCCGGCACAGGCTTGCCGGCGGCCTCCAGGTCCTTGCGCGTCTGATCCATGATGTGCAGCGACAGCGAGAGCGAGACCTCATCGTGCAAGGCCAGCGGGCCGACCGGCATACCGGACTTGAGCCCGGCGACCTCGATGCGGCGTGGATGTTGGCCATCGGTCAGTAACGCGATGCCTTCCATGATGTAGGTGGAGAACACGCGCGAGGTGTAAAAGCCGCGCGAATCGTTGACCACGATCGGGGTCTTCTTGATCTGCTGGACGTAGTCGAAGGCGCGGGCCAGTGTCTCGGGGCTGGTCTGTTCACCCTTGATGATCTCCACCAGCGGCATCTTGTCGGCGGGCGAGAAGAAGTGCAGCCCGACGAACTGATCCGGGCGCGCCGATGGCTCCGCCAGGCCGGTGATCGGTAAGGTGGAGGTGTTGGACGCGAACACACCGCTCGCGTCCATCACCGCCTCCGTCTCCTGCGTCACCTTGGCTTTCAGCCCCCGGTCCTCGAACACGGCTTCGACGATCAGGTCGCAGCCGGTCAGGTCTTGCACATCGCCGGTGGGGAGGATCTTGTCCAGCAGTGTTGCGCCGTCCTCCTTGCTCATGCGGCCTTTGGAGACCGCTTTTTTCACCAGTGATTCGGAGTACGCCTTGCCCTTGTCCGCGCCGTCTTGCGACACGTCCTTGAGCACGACATCAAAGCCGGCCTTGGCGCTGACGAAGGCGATGGCCGAGCCCATCATCCCCGCGCCGAGAATGCCGACCTTGGAGAAGCGCGCGCGGTCATAACCGTCGGGTCGTGAGCCGCCTTTGTTGATGTGATTGAGCTGATACCACAGCGTGGTGATCATGTTTTTCGCTTCCGGCGACACGACGCAGGCCGCGAAATAGCGGGATTCGATCTTGAGTGCGTTTTCGAAATCGACCAGCGAGCCTTCGACGACGCTGGCCATGATGTGCAGCGTGGCGGGGAAGTTGCCGTGGGTTTTGGCCCGCAGCATCGACGGTGCGATCGCCAGCATCTGCGCCACGGCGGGATGCTTGGCGTCCCCGCCGGGGTATTTGAACTTCTTCTCATCCCAGGGTTGCGCTGCCTTCGGATTAACCTTCGCCCAGGCCTTGGCCTTGGTGATCAGGTCGTCCGGGGTGTCGGCCACTTCATCGATCAGGCCCTGTGCCTTGGCGGCATCGACACGCAACTCCTTGCCTTCCATCAGCAGGGGCAGGGCGGTTTGAATGCCGATCAGGCGCGGCAGCCGCTGGGTGCCGCCACCGCCGGGCAGTAGCCCCAGCTTGACTTCGACCAAGCCGAACTTCGCCTTGGGATTGTTCAGCGCAATGCGGTGATGGCAGGCCAGGGCCATCTCCAGGCCGCCGCCCAGCGCCGAGCCATTGAGCGCGCAGACCACCGGCTTGCCACCGGTCTCCAGCTGTCGTAGCAGCGCCTTGAAGCCGTCGGACATGGCCACGACCTCGGCTGGGTCGGTCATCTGGTACAGCCCGTCGATGTCGGCGCCGGCGAGAAAATCCCGCTTGCCTGACGTGATCACCAAACCTTTGACGGTGTCGTCGCCGTAGGCCTGCTCGACAACCGCCTGGAACGGTTCGGTCAGCGTCTCGTTGAGTACGTTCTGCGAGCGGCCGGGCATGTCCAGCGTGATCACGGCGATGCCATCGGCATCGACCTCATAGCGGATGGGGGACTCGGGATTGTCGTTCAGGTTGGCCACCATGACGGTTCGCCTCCGTTGGATGCTTTTATGGGGTCGGTCGAAGTCACGCCGTCCGCGCGACGCACGGCGTGGTCGGCAATCGGATCAGACGCGTTCAATGACGGTGGCGATGCCCATGCCGCCGCCGACGCACAAGGTGATCAGCCCCGTGGACTTGTCTTGCCGCTCCAGTTCGTCGATGAGCGTGCCCAGCAGAATCGCGCCGGTGGCACCCAAGGGATGGCCCATGGCGATGGAGCCGCCATTGACATTGACGGTCGCCGGGTCGATGTCCAGATCGCGAATGGCGCGCAGCACGACCGCAGCAAAGGCTTCGTTGATCTCGTACAGGTCAATGTCCTGCGGGGTCATGCCGGCCTTCTTCAGCGCCTTCAGTGATGCCGGGCCAGGGCCGGTCAGCATGATGGTCGGTTCGGTGCCGACCACCGCGGTGGAGACAATGCGGGCGCGGGGTTTCAATCCGAGTTCGCTGCCCTTGTCTTTGGAGCCGATCAGCACCACCGAGGCGCCGTCGACAATGCCCGACGAATTGCCGGCGTGGTGCACGTGCCGAATGGACTCGATGGTCGGGTACTTGCGCAGCGCCGTGGCGTCGAAACCCATCACCCCCATTTGCTGGAAGGACGGTTTCAGGCCGGAGAGGGTGTCGACCGTCGTGGTGCCGCGGATGGTTTCATCGTGATCCAGTACGGTCAGGCCCACATCGTCCGTGACCGGCACGACCGACCGCTTGAAGTGGCCGGCCTCCTGGGCGGCGGCCGCGCGACGCTGGGATTCAACCGCGAAGGCATCGACGTCCTCCCTTGAAAAGTCCTCCAGCGTGGCGATTAGATCGGCGCTAATGCCCTGCGGCACGAAATCCATCTTGGCGTTGACGCGTGGGTCCATGACCATGGCGCCGCCATCGGAACCCATCGGCCAGCGGCTCATCGATTCAACGCCGCCGGCGACGACCAGATGCTCCTCGCCTGATTTCACCTTCATCGCGGCCAGATTCACCGATTCGAGGCCCGAAGCGCAGAAGCGGGATTGGGTGACACCGGGCACTGATTCGTCCCAACCGGCGTAGATCACCGCGGTGCGGGCAATGTCGGCGCCCTGTTCGCCCACCGGGGTGACGCAGCCCAGCACCACATCGTCGACCTGGCTGGTGTCCAGCGCATGGCGGTCACGCAACTCCACCATCACGTTCTTGAGCAGATCGACAGGTGCGATCTGGTGCAGGGAGCCGTCTTTCTTGCCTTTGCCGCGAGGCGTGCGCAAGGCGTCGAACACGTAGGCGTCGGTCATGGGGATCTCCACGAGCTATGCTCGGCCGAATGGTAATATTGATTACCCATGTGGCTCGTCGCGAGTTGGCGCCAGCCGCATAGATGAGCTGGGCGAAAGCTATGCCATACGCTAGCGAATTGCAATGCGCGACAAGCGCGTATCTGGTGTCGCCAGGGTCAATCAGGTAATGTTTATTACCATGACGCCAGATAATGCGATTCCAGATCTCAGCGGCCTGGCCCCCAGGACACGCGAACGTATCGAAGAGGCCCTGCTCAACGTCTTTTCCACGCGGGAATTTCACAAGGTCGGCATGGCCGAAATCGCCCGCGAGGCGCGGGTGAGCCTGCAGACCCTCTACAAGTATTACGGCAGCAAGGAGGCGCTGCTGTACTCGGGACTGGATCACTGGATGGCGCAGGTGACCGAGCGCATGCTGGACCACCTGCAGGGCATCCAGACTTACAAGGACCGGTTGCGCAAGGTGTTCTGGGTGCTGCTGGACTTCTACGACCGCAATCCCAAGGTCGGCCTGTTGATGCAGAACGCGATTTACTTCAACGCCTGGAGCCGGGAGCCAGCGCTACGCCAGCCGCAGTTCACGCACGTATTCATCCAGGTGCTGACGGAGGGGCGGGCGGCCGGCGTGCTGACCGACGAAGTGGACGAGCGGGATTTGCTGGATGTTTTTTACGGGGTGGCCGCGCGGGTGATTTCACAATGGCTGAGTCGCGGCATGCGAGAACCCTTGGCGGCGCGGGCCGATGCCCTGTTCGAGTTGATCTGGCGGGCGATCGCCAAGCCGGGGGCCGAGGCGCCGGAATAATCCGCCAGGATTGACCCCGCCCAAGGCTCGGGTGACATTGCACAATAAGGCGGCATGCACGACCGCCAACAACTAGAGGTGGAGACAAGCATGAGTCGAACCGTGATGCAGGTGTTCGAGGAGACCGCCGCCCGTTGTGGCGATCTTCCGGCGCTCAAAACCAAGGTGAATGGCGTCTGGCAGGCCACATCGTGGACCGAATATCGCCGGAATGTGCGCCGCACGGCCCGGGCCCTGATCGGCGCCGGGTTGGAGCCTGGCGACGGCTTCGCGCTGCTGGCGGGTAACAGCGAGCACTGGGTGACGGCCTACCTGGGTGCTGTCGCGGCGGGGGCGGTGCCGGCCGGACTTTACGTGACGTCCAGCCCCGAGCAATGCGCCTACGTCATCGACCACAGCGACTCGTCCATGGTTCTGGTCGACTCCGAAGCGCAGCTGGCGAAAGTGCTGGCAGTCCGTGACCAATTGCCGAAGCTGAAGACGATCGTGCTGATCGGTGGCGAATCCGACGCGCCGGGCGTGCTGACCTGGGGGGCGCTGCAGACCTATGCCGATCAGGTCACCGAAGACAGCTTGCAACACCGGATCAATGCGTTGAAGCCCAACGACCTGGCCACGCTGATCTACACCTCGGGAACCACCGGGAATCCCAAGGGCGTGATGATGTCGCATCGCAACCTGACCTTTACCGGCGAGGCCGCGCGCGACGCCGTGGGCATCGAGCGGGGTCATGAGGTCATCAGTTATCTGCCGCTCTGCCACATCGCCGAGCAGAACGTGACCCTGCATGTCTCGCTTGCTGCCGGTCAGACCGTGTGGTTCGCCGAATCGCTGGATGCGCTGGGCGACAATCTCAAGGAGGTGCGACCGCATTTCTTTGTCGCCGTCCCACGGGTCTGGGAGAAGATCCAGGCCAAGCTGGAGGCCGGCATGGCCGAGGCGACCGGCGTCAAGAAGCACCTGTTGCAATGGGCTCGGGGGGTTGGGCGCGCATCGGCTCAGGCTGATCAGACGGGCGCACGCAGACCCTGGACCTATCCGCTGGCTGAACGGCTGATCTTCTCCAAGCTCAAGGCGGCGCTGGGCCTGGATCGATGCTTTTATGCGATGACCGGCGCAGCGCCCATCGCGCAGAGCACCGTCGATTTTTTTGCATCGCTCGGCATCACCATTCTCGAGGTCTACGGGCAGTCGGAATCCACCGGTGGCGGTACCTTGTCCATGCCGGGGTCGAACCGCTCCGGCTCGATCGGCCGGGCGCTGCCGGGGACGGAAGTGTCCATTGCGGAGGACGGCGAGATCCTGCTGCGCGGTCCGCAGGTGGCGTTGGGCTACTACAAGAATCCCGAGGCCACGGCTGAGACCATCGACGGCGATGGCTGGCTGCACACGGGCGACGTGGGTCACATGGACGATGACGGCTTCGTCTACATCACCGATCGCAAGAAGGAGCTGATCATCACGGCCGGGGGTGAGAATGTGAGCCCGCAGATGCTGGAGGGCCAGCTCGCCGGCATCCCGGGCGTCAGCCAGGTGGCGGTCATTGGTGACCGCCGCAAGTTCATGTCCGCCTTGTTCACACTCAATCCGGAAACGCTGGGCACGGCGACGCGTGCGGCGGGCAGCCCGGCCCGAACGCCGGCCGAGGCTACGGCCTGTCCGTTGTTCGTCAGCTGGTTCCGCAGTCAGATCGATGACGCGAATACGCGACTGGCGCGGGTGCAGGGGATCAAGCAGTTCACCCTGTTGGCGGAGGACTTTTCCGTTGAAGGCGGCGAGTTGACGCCGACAATGAAGAAAAAGCGCCGCGTGATTACGGAAAAATATGCTGCTGAGATCGAGGCGATGTATGCCGGCTGACGGTCAGCGTGCACGGGGTCGCTGGGCCGAATCTACGACAGCAGCCCAGGCATGGGGGCGCTAGAGTGCATTCCGTACCTTCAGCAGTCTGAGGCAAGGAGACCCTCATGAGTGAGACGGCACGCTGGGATACCCTGATTCGCAATGCGCTGGTGTTTGACGGCACTGGTGTTGCGCCCACACGCGAAGATCTGGCCATCCTCAATGGGCGCATCGCCGCCCGCGGTGCGGAACTGCCAGCCGAGCAGGCCGAGGTGGTCATCGACGCCGACGGCCGGTGGCTGATGCCGGGTCTGCTGGATATCCACACGCATTTTGACCTGGAGGTCGAGCTCGCGCCCGGCTTGCCGGAAGCCGTCCGCCATGGCACGACGACCGTGGTCTTCGGTAACTGTTCGCTGGGGCTGGCCTTCGGTTCGCAGCGGCGCAATGGCGAGGATCCGATTGTCGACTGCTTTGCGCGTGTCGAGAACATTCCCAAGTCGGTGTTAACCCGGGTGGTCGATCAGGTGCGTTGGAGCGATTCCGCGGGCTACCTGTCGCACTTCGATGCCCTGCCGCTGGGTCCCAATGTGGTTCCGTTGCTGCCGCACTCGATGCTGCGCGCCGAGGTCATGGGGCTGCGCGAGTCGGTCACGCGTTACCCGACGGAGGCTGAACTCGCGCGCATGGAGTCGCTGATCGAGCGGGCGATGCACGAGGGTTATCCGGGCTTTTCCACGGACGCGCTACCGTTTCACTACCTCGCCAACGACCCGCATCGACGGACGAAGATCCCGCGCCAGTGGGGCAGCTACAAGGAGCTGAAACGACTCACGCATGTCGTGCGCCGTCATGACCGCGTCTGGCAGGCGACGCCGCCCAAGGACAGCCCGCCACAGGTGCTGCGTAACTTCCTGCTGACCAGCGGCCGCTTGTTCGGGAAACCGTTAAAGATCACCGCCGTGGCGGCCTTGGACATCGCCACCAACAAAGGCATCGCCAAGCTCGGGCGTTTGCTGAGCCGGCTGCTCAACTCCAGGTTGCTGAAGGGGCACTTCCGCTTTCAGGCGCTGGCGGCACCGTTCAAGGTCTACTGGGATGGTCCGATCAATCCGCTGGCGGAAGAAATCGACGAGCTGCGCGAGCTCAACGAGCCGGATCTGGATGATCGTGACGCGCGCATGCGGCTGCTGAACGATCCCGCGTTTCAGGGTCGCTTCCGCAAGATGTGGAACTACGGCAAGTCCGGTTTCAACCTCGCGAATCTCGCGCGCCGTCTCCAGCGCGAACGCATGGCCTTCGGGCGCCGCCTGGAAGACATGGTGTTCGTGCAGGTGCCCGGCGATGTCGACGCCCTGTGGAAGGGCACGACATTTCAGGAGGTCTTTGACCGCCTAGCGCGCTGGCAAGCCAGCCAGGAAGGTGCGCGGTCTCAGGCCGAGGCCGATGTGTTCGCAGCCTTTCCGGCGCCCATCGGCAGCGAAGCCGACTTCATGTTGCATCTGTTCCGCACATACGACCTCGACCTGCGCTGGTACGTGGTTTCGGCCAATCGTGACCCCGCCGTGGTCAAGGACTTGCTGTTCAATCCGCTGGTGCTGCCCGGCTTCAACGATTCGGGCGCGCATCTGACCAACATGGCCTTTTACGACGCCAACCTGCGGGGGCTGCAAATGGCTCAGCAAGATGGGCTGGATCGGGTCGCCTGGCATGTTAAACGGCTGACGCGGGACCCGGCTGATTTCTTCGGGGTGCGCGCCGGCCGGCTGGACGTCGGCGAGCAGGCGGACGTGATTCTGGTCGATCCCGCGGCGCTGCAGGCCTATGACTCCGACGCGCATACGCGCCGCATTCATCGCGATGCCTTCCAGAACGACCAGATGGTCAATCGCTCCGACGGCGTCGTGACGCTTACGCTCATCGCCGGCAAGGTGGCCTGGTCCGGTGCTCAGCACGGCGACACGCTCGGCCTGGAGCAGATGGGGCGTGTCCTGCGCCATACCTCCTGCGAGCCGGAAGCCAAGGCGGGTTCGAAGGCCGGCGCCTCGCTGGCGACCGCTGCCTGAGCTAGGCCGCCGGCCTGTTCAGCCGGTGGCCGCCTCGGCGTCCGTTGCGTCGCTTTTCGGCTTGTCCCGGCATTCCGGCAGCGCCGTATCGGCGCGGCGCGGCGCGCGCTGGATGGCTTGAGCCACGGTGAGGGCGCCCGAACGTTCGAGATCATCTCGAGTGATGACCTTGACGTTGTGTGCGCCACAGGCCTCGCCGGACTCACGGTCGATACGCGAGCCGGTGGTCGTGGCGGCGAATGAGGCGGTACAGGCAACGGCCAGCACGCTGCCGATCAGAAGGGTGTGCAATCGAGCCATGGGGGGCCTCGCTAGGGTGACAGTCACCGTTCAGGCTACGCCACCACCCCGGTGGTTGTCAGTCCCCGTTCAGCGCGCATGACGCCGGTGCTCCGAATGCGTCAGTGACGGAAGTGACGACGCCCCGTGAGCACCATGGCGATGCCGTGCTCGTTGGCCGCGCCGATGACTTCATCGTCCCGGATCGAGCCACCCGGCTGGATGATCGCCTGGACGCCTGCGGCTGCCGCCGCGTCGATGCTGTCGCGAAATGGGAAGAAGGCATCGGAGGCCATCACCGCACCTTGCACGGTCAGTTCGGCGCGGGCGGCCTTGTCCACGCCCAACCGCGCGCTGTCGACCCGACTCATCTGCCCCGCGCCGATGCCGATGGTCCGGGCGCCGCGCGCGTAGACAATGGCGTTGGATTTCACGAACCGGGCCACGGTCCAGGCGAAGCCGAGATCCCGGAAGGTGTCGGCGTCGGGCTGTAGATCGGTGGCGACGCTCCAGTCAGTCTGCGAGCCGGCGCTGTCCAGGCTTTGCACCAGCAATCCGCCGGCCACGCGCTTGTAGTCCATGGCGGCGGCTTGGGGTGCGGCCTCGCCCAGCGCCAGCGCGCGAACATTCTTCTTGCGCGTGAGTACGTCCACTGCTGCGGCGGTGAAGCCTGGCGCGGCAATGACTTCGACGAACTGGCGGTCGAGGATGGTCTCGATCATCGGCGCGTCGACGGTTTGATTGAACGCGATGATCCCGCCGAAGGCCGAGGTGCTGTCGGTGGCATACGCTGCCTCGTACGCGTCTGCCTGTGTTCCCGCCACGGCCACCCCGCAGGGGTTGGCGTGCTTGACGATGACGCAGGCCGGCGTCGCGCTGTCGAACGCCTGTACACAGGCGACAGCCGCGTCGCAGTCGGCGACGTTGTTGAA
Source organism: Abyssibacter sp. (assembly GCF_964229365.1). Classification (NCBI taxonomy): domain Bacteria; kingdom Pseudomonadati; phylum Pseudomonadota; class Gammaproteobacteria; order Chromatiales; family Oceanococcaceae; genus Abyssibacter; species Abyssibacter sp. Next base: position 16,646 of record NZ_CAXRDQ010000028.1, read on the forward strand.
GGACAGGGGCTTGCCCTGGAGTTGCTTGGCCGTGGCGAGCGTGCCGCCCGGTGCATGGCGCTCGCGGTAAAACGCCGCGAACTGGTGCGGGTTCTCGCCGTAGCGCATCGGTTGCACGCGCTCGAACTGCAGCGTCAGCGTGCTCGGCAGTTCGGTCTGGGCATCGTCGCCCGCGTCGCGGGTCAGGTACCCGGCGATCGCGCCGTCGTAGCGCGCCGTCAGGGCGAAGGCCTTGGCGGCCAGAGCGCGGCGCATGGCTTGGTCGGGTCCGCCCGCAGGCAGGGATTCGATTAATGCCGCGTAGTCGGCAGGGTCGACGACCACGGTGACATGCGCATGGTTCTTGGCGGCCGCGCGCAGCATGGCGGGCCCCCCGATGTCGATGTTCTCGATGGCATCGACATCGCTAACGCCCGGTCGCGCGATCGTCTGCTCGAAGGGGTAGAGGTTCAGCACGACCAGATCGATGCCGGTGATGCCGTGCTCCGCCATGACGGCGTCATCCTGACCACGCCGGCCGAGAATGCCGCCGTGAATCTTGGGATGCAGCGTCTTGACGCGGCCATCCATGATCTCGGGGAACCCGGTGACCTCGGACACGTCGGTCACCGGCAAGCCGGCCTCCCGAATCGTCCGGGCGGTACCGCCGGTGCTGAGGATTTGGATATCGCGCGCTGCGAGTTCCCGGGCCAGATCGACGATGCCGGTCTTGTCGGAAACACTGAGCAGGGCGCGCCGCACAACAGTGGGCGCTAAGGTCATTGATGGAGTCCGTGTGCCTTGAGTTTTTTGCGCAGGGTGCCCCGATTCAGGCCGAGGATTTCGGCTGCACGCGACTGATTGCCCTCGGAGTATTCGAGCACGGCCTGGAGCAGGGGTGCCTCCACCTGGTCGAGTACGATCTGGTAGAGGTCGCAAGGCGCGTGGCCGTTCAACTGGCCCAGGTAGTGAGCCAGGCTATCCGCCACGTGTTCACGCAGCGGTCGGAGAGGTGCGGAGCCGTTTTTCATGGAGCCAAAGCGGTCGGGCAGTTCTCAGCAGGCGATGAATCAAGGAGTGCAACAACCCGCAAAGGGCGTGCCGAACTCCCCGCTCGGCATCTGAGGGTCATTGCGGAAAAGACGGCGGATCATAGCGCTGCAGATGGTGAGCGCAAGCGTGATCCGGCCAGTGGTTTTTACAGGGCGAGGCCCATGCGAAGAATGCGTAGGCAGGTCAGCGTCTTGGCGCTCATTTGTCGATGTGACCTTGCAAGCGCGCCCAGCCATCGTGCACCGCACCAATGCGCAGCGGCAGGTAGGGCGCATAGGCCGCGATGACATCCTCGGCCTGGGATTCGAGCAAACCAGCCAGCACCAGGTGTCCCCCAGGGCGGAGGCGTGCGGCCAACGCGGGCGCCATGGTGATCAGTGGCGCCGCCAGAATATTGGCGATCACGATGTCGTAGCGGCTGTCCGTCGGGGCATCCTTAGGCAACCAGGCCTGCACCGTCACCGCATTGCGCTGCGCGTTGTCGCGGGTGGCCTGCACGGCCTGAGGATCGATATCCACGCCATCGATACGGGAGGCACCCAGCCGTGCCGCGGCGACGGCCAGCACGCCGGACCCACACCCCATGTCCAGCACACTCGTGCCTTCGCAAGCCATGCCGTCCAGCCAGCGCAGACACAGGGCGGTCGTGGAATGCGTGCCGGTGCCGAAGGCCAAGCCAGGATCCAGGTGGACCGCGACGGCGTCGGCCGGGATATCCGCTTCGCGGCCGGTGGGGCAAATCCACAGGCGTTCGCCGAACGTCATCGGGTGGTAGTGATCCAGCCAGGCGCGGACCCATTGCCGATCTTCCAATCGGGAGGCCGACCAGGGGCCGATCTCGGTCTCGGGGATCAGCGTGCGCACACTCTCCAGCACTTGGCTTTCGTCGGCGTCGGCGCCGAACAGGCCGGTCACGCAGGTGCTTGGCCAGGTGGGATGGGTGCCCAACTCGGGTTCCAGAATCGGCACATCAGCCGCATCCGTCAGCGTGACGGCCAGCGCGCCGGCGTCCAGTAACGCATCTTCCAGGGCTTCGGCGTCGGCGCCGGTTGCGGTGATCTCCAGCCAGCCGCGCGACGTGCCTAGTCCTGCCACTGGCGCAACAGCGTTTCGAGGTGGTGGATGTGGACGCCGCCAGCGACGAAGCCGGGATCGCGCATGATCTGCTCATGCAGTTCGAGGTTGGTCTGGATTCCTTCCACGACCATCTCGGATAGCGCCTGACGCACGCGGGCGAGGGCGGATTCACGCGAGTCACCATGCGCGATCAGCTTGCCGACCATGGAATCGTAATGCGGAGGTACGCGATACCCCGAGTACAGATGCGAGTCGACGCGGATCCCGGGACCGCCGGGCGGGTGGTACATCCGAATCTCGCCGGGCGAGGGCACGAAGGATCGCGGGTGTTCGGCGTTGACTCGGCATTCGATGGCATGCCCGCGCATGCGGATGTCGTCCTGGGTGAAGCCCAGCGGTTCGCCGGAGGCCACGCGTAACTGTGCGCGGACCAAGTCCACGCCCGACACCATTTCGGTGACCGGATGCTCGACCTGAATGCGGGTGTTCATCTCGATGAAGTAGAACGACCCGTTCTCGTAGAGAAACTCGAAGGTGCCCGCGCCCCGATAACCGATGCGCTTGCAGGCCTCGGTGCAAAGAAAGCCGATCTCCTTGCGTTGGGCGTCGGTGATGCCGGGTGCCGGGCATTCTTCGACCACCTTCTGGTGGCGGCGCTGCAGCGAACAGTCGCGTTCACCGAGATGCACGACGTTGCCATGATTGTCTGCCAGCACCTGAAACTCGATGTGACGGGGTGTCTGCAGGAATTTCTCCAGGAACACCGCGCCATTGCCGAACGCCGCCTGGGCTTCCTGGCGGGCCAGGTTTACTGAGGAGATCAGCGCCGCCTCACTCTGCACCACGTGCATGCCACGACCGCCGCCACCTGCGGCGGCCTTGATCAACACCGGGTAGCCCACGCGCTCCGCGATCGTCTTGATCTGGTCCTCGTCCTCCGGCAGCACGCCATCAGAGCCCGGCACGCAAGGCACGCCTGCCGCCTGCATCTCGGCGATGGCCGCCGTCTTGTCGCCCATCGTGCGGATGACGTCAGCGGTCGGCCCGACGAAGATGAACCCGGAGCGTTCGACGGATTCGGCGAAATCCGCATTCTCCGACAGGAACCCATAGCCGGGGTGGATGGCCGTGCAATTGGTGACTTCGGCGGCGCTCATCAGCGCAGCCATGTTCAGATAGCTCCCGGTCGCACTGGCCGGGCCAATGCAGACCGCTTCATCGGCGAGCAGCACATGCTTGAGATCCCGGTCGGCCGTGGAATAGGCGGCCACCGGCTGGATGCCGAGCTCGCGGCACGCGCGCAAGATGCGCAGCGCGATTTCCCCGCGGTTGGCGATCAGTAGCTTCTCTATCATTACTCGATGACGAACAGAGGCTGGTCGAACTCCACCGGCTGCTCGTTCTCGGCCAGCGCTTCACGGATCACGCCGGACCGGTCCGCCTCGATCTGATTCATCATCTTCATCGCCTCAATGATGCAGAGCGTCTGCCCAACCTGCACCGTTTGCCCGACCTCGACAAAGGACGGGGCGCTGGGTGATGGGGAGCGGTAGAACGTGCCGACCATCGGGGCCTTGACCATGTGGCCGGTGGCCACGGCGGGCTCCGCGGCCGGCGCTGAAGCGGCTTCAGGCGCGGCTGCTGGCGCGACCGGGGCGGCCTGCATCGCCGGCATATGCACGGCAGGCGCGGCCTGGGTGGTGGAGTAGCGGCTAATGCGCACCGACTCTTCACCTTCGGTGATTTCCAGCTCGGCGAGGTTGGATTCCTCCAACAACTCGATCAGTTTCTTGACCTTGCGAATATCCATGTCAGCCCTTGGGGTTGGCAGTCTTCAACTGGACGATGGCGGCGCGCAGCGCCAGGCTGTAGCCAATCGGCCCCAGCCCGGCGATCACACCAACCGCGATATCGGAAAGAAAGCTTGTATGCCGGAACGCTTCACGGGCGTGAACGTTCGACAGGTGTATCTCGATGAACGGAATGCCCACGGCGAGCAAGGCGTCGCGCAACGCGATGCTGGTATGGGTCAGCGCCGCGGGGTTGATCAGGAGGAAGTCGACCCCCTCGCGCACGGCGGCATGGATGCGGTCGATGAGCTCGCCTTCGTGGTTGCTCTGGAACGTCGCCAGGGCGTGCCCAGCCTGCGTCGCCTCATCAATCAGCGAGGCTTCCAGCTGATCAAGGGACTGGTCACCATAAATCCCAGGCTCGCGAGAGCCGAGCAGATTCAGATTTGGACCATTAAGCAGTAGCAACGTGGCCACGTGCACCCCCGAGCAATTTGCATCGAGTGTGCCTGAGCGGGAATGCGATGTGAACCCTTTTCAGGGAGATATGGCGAATTTCGCAGACAATCGCCGCAAATTTCCTACATGCCGGTGGGCAGTTTCAGTCGTGACTCGATCTCGTCGCCGGTGACGGCCCCTTCATGGCGCAAGGCCACGCGGCCATCGGGGTGAATCATGACATTGAACGGCAAGCCGCCGATCTGCGCCCCGTAGGCATCCATCAGGTCGAAGCCGTCTGCCCCTTCGACCACCAGCACCGGGTAGTTCATGCCGATCCGGGCTGCATATTCGGCAACGCGCGCTCGGTCGTCCAGCGCAATACCCAGGATCTGCAAATGATCCTCGCCGTACTTGTCCTGAAGTGCAATGAGTTCGGGAATCTCGTCTCGGCAGGGTGGGCACCAGGTGGCCCAGAAGTTGATCAGCACCGTTTTACCCGGAAAGTCGTCTGGCGTGACCGGCTCGCCGCCAAGGTCGGCAATGCTGAAACTGGGTAGGGCGGCCTGTGCTGGCAGGGCGTCGGGCGCCTGCATGGATTGTTGCAGCGCGAAGCCGCCAGCAGCAGCGATGACCGCGATCACGAGCAGGACGATCCAGGTTTTCATGGTGGCGGCAAAGTGAAACTGCGTTGCGTGGGGGGATAGCACAGGCCGGCATCGGCGCAGCCCTGATAGTGAACTGTCAGGGTGCCGCGCGCAGCCTCCGGCGGCAGCGCCACGAACAATTGGTCGCGGTAGATTGAGACATCACCAAAGTGTTCATCCCGGTAGGGTTCGCCGGCCGGGATGCTGGCCTGCAAGGTCGCCCCATCCAGCTCGAACGCCAGGGCATGACCGTAGAGATAGTAGCCGGGCGCGATCTGCCAGGCGACGGTCGCTTGCTCGCCGTCCATCCAGACGTCTGCCACGAATGCCTGATCTGCGGACAGAAACGCAGCCTGGCTGTCCGCGCCAAAGTCATTCGCCGCCGACAGCGCGCTGAAGCTGATCAACGCGATGCTGATGAAGAGTCGTGAACCCATTGCAGATAGTCAGGAAGGCCGCGGGCCGATTCGACCGCGATGATTTCGGGGAGTTCGTACGGATGAATCTGACGGATGGTGGATTCTAGCGCCGAGTAGGCGGCTTGTGTGGTCTTGATCCAGAGCAGGGCCTCGTCGTCGCATTCGACTTGTCCTGCCCAGCGATAGACCGAGCGGATGGCGGGCAACACATTGACGCAGGCAGCGAGATGTTCGCCCACCAGTTGCCGCGCGATGGCCTCGGCACTGGCGGAGTCGGGGCAGGTGCAGAACACGATGAGGACGGGTTCGGTCACGGGGCAGGAGCATGGTTGGGTGTTCTGGCATACTACGCCGCCTTTCGCCTACCCAAGAACTCGGAAATATGGATTTTCTGATCTCCGCCGCACACGCCCAGCAGGGCGCCGGTGCCGGCCCCAACGCCTTCGTTCAGCTGCTCCCGCTGGTCGGTCTGATCGTGTTGTTCTACTTCATGCTGATACGTCCTCAGATGAAGCGAAACAAAGAGCACAAGCAACTGATCGCCAGCCTGTCCAAGGGCGATGAGGTCATCACCGCAGGCGGTGTTGCCGGCGCCGTGGCCGAAATGGGCGATGAGTACATCAAGCTGCAGGTGTCCGAGGGTGTGGTCATCACGGTGCAGCGCCAGTCTGTCTCCAGCGTGTTGCCCAAGGGCTCGCTGAAGTCCGTCTGATGAATCGAAACAGCCTGTGGCGGTGGTTGCTGCTCACCGCCGTTGTGGTGGTGGGCGTGCTGTTCGCGCTGCCGAATCTCTTCGGCGAGGATCCGGCAATCCAGGTGTCTTCGGATTCCGGGGACGTGCTGGACGAGTCCTTCGTGTCTCGCGTGGATGCCATCCTCTCCCGAGCCGATATCGAAGCGCTGTCGGTCGCCATCGTCGACGGGCAGCTGCTGGCCCGCATGCCCGACGACACCGCTCAGCTTGCGGCGGCCGAAAGTCTGCGAGAGGTGCTGGGGCGTGACTACGTGGTCGCTCTCAGCTTGGCGCCGCGCACACCTGGCTGGCTCGTCGGCCTGGGCGCCGAGCCGATGTCGCTAGGGCTGGATCTGCGTGGTGGCGTGCACTTCCTGCTGGAAGTCGATGCCCAGTCGGTCCGCGAGACCGCGATGGAGCGTTATCTGCAGGAAATACCGGCGTTCTTGCGGGCGCGTGACCTGCGCTACACCTCGCGCAAGATCGAGGATGGCTCGCTGATCATCGCGTTTCGAGATGCCGCAACCCTGGACGAGGCCCAGTCGACGCTGAACCGAGAGTATCGGGAGCTGTCGGTCGAAGATGCCAATCAGTCGAGCAACGCACTGGTGCTGGCCCTGACCGAGGAAGAAGAACAGCGAATTCTGGACTTCGCGGTCAAGCAAAACCTCACCACCTTGCGCAGTCGTGTCAACCAGCTGGGCGTCGCCGAGCCTGTGGTGCAGCGCCAGGGCGCCAGCCGCATTCTGGTGCAGCTGCCGGGCGTGCAGGACACCACACGCATCAAGGACGTGCTCGGTGCGACAGCGACGCTGGAATACCGGGCTGTCGCGCTGGAAGGCGACCCGGATCGCGCAGCCCGCACCGGCATCGCCCCGGCGGGCACGCAGCTGTTCTTCGAGCGTGACACCGACCGGCCCTATTTGCTCAAGCGCGACATCATTGCCACCGGCAACGAGTTGGTGGACGCGGCAGCGACTGTGGATCAGGAAAGCGGCACGCCGGCCGTGTCGGTGACGCTCGATGGTCGCGCGGCCAAGCGCATGTTCGAATTCACCGAAAAGAACGTGGGCAACCCGATGGCCGTGCTCTACAAAGAGACGATCATCACGACAACCTACGACGAGAACGGTGAGCCGCAGTTCGATCGCGAGCAGATCGAGGAAATCATTTCCGTGGCGACGATTCGCGGCGTGTTCGGTAAGCGCTTCCAGACGACCGGCCTGACCAGCAAGGAAGCCCACGACCTGGCGCTGCTGCTGCGTGCCGGCGCGCTGGCCGCTCCGATTGCCATCGTCGAGGAACGGACCATCGGACCCAGCCTCGGACAGGACAACGTGGAGCAGGGCCGTAACGCGACCATTCTCGGATTCGCCCTGGTCGTGTTGTTCATGGCCATGTACTACAAAGTGTTCGGCCTGATCGCCAACGCTGCGCTACTGCTCAACGTTGTGATGATCGTCGCCGTGTTGTCCATGCTGCAGGCCACGCTGACCTTGCCCGGCATCGCCGGTATGTTGCTGACGGTGGGCATGGCGGTGGATGCCAACGTGCTGATCTTTCAGCGCATCCGCGAGGAACTGAAAGCGGGCGCCAAGCCGCAGGAAGCCATTGCCGGCGGTTACGACAAGGCGTTCTCGACCATCGCCGATGCCAACATCACCACGTTGATCGCGGCTGTGGTGCTGTTCATCTTCGGCACCGGGCCGGTTAAGGGCTTCGCGGTGACATTGTCGATCGGCATCATCTCGTCCATGTTCACGGCAATCTTCGGCACACGCGTGCTGGTCAATGCACTGTTCGGCGGTCGCCGACTCTCCAAGCTCCCGATCTAAGCCATGAAATTTTTCAGCCAAACGCCGAATTTCGACTTCATGGCCCAGCGCAAGCTTGCGCTGCTGATCTCGGCCGTACTGATCATCGCCTCCATCGTCTCGCTGGCGACACGCCAGCTGAATTTCGGTATCGATTTCACCGGTGGCGTCATCGTCGAAGTCGGTTATCCCGAAGCGGCGGATCTGGATGCGATTCGTGGTCAGCTGGCCGATGGCGGTTTTGGTGACGCTATCGTGCAGTACTTCGGTGCCCGCAATGATGTGATGATCCGCCTCGCCCCGCGCGACGGGGAGAGCAACGCTGACCTGTCGACAGAGGTGCTCAAGGCGCTGCGGGCGGACGGCGCGCGACCGGACCTGCGCCGGGTGGAGTTTGTCGGCCCGCAGGTGGGTGAGGAGCTCACCGTCGATGGTTCGTTGGCAACCATCATCGCGTTGCTGCTGATCTTTGCCTATGTCTGGTTCCGGTTTCACTGGAAGTTCTCGACCGGCGCCGTGGCTGCGCTGGGGCATGACGTGATCATCACGCTGGGATTCTTCTCTTTCCTCCATCTGGAATTCGACCTGACCGTGCTCGCGGCGGTGTTGGCCGTGATCGGCTACTCGCTCAACGACACCATCGTCGTGTTCGACCGCTGCCGTGAGAATTTCCGGCGTGCTGCCGCGGGTGATGCCAAGGCGACGATTAATCGCTCGGTGAACGAGAACCTGTCACGGACGCTGGTGACCAGCCTGACGACGCTGCTGGCCCTGATCGCACTGCGCTTGATTGGCGGTGAGGTCATGGCCGGATTCTCGACCGCGTTGATCGTGGGTGTGGTGGTCGGCACCTACTCGTCGGTTTACGTCGCGAGCCCGGTGTCCATTGCCCTGGGCGTATCGCGTGAGGACGTGATGCCGCCCAGCGATGACGATGACCGCCCGGCGGATGGCGCGGTGGTCTAGTCGCGGCAGTCTTAGGTGGCGCACCGTCGCCGCCACACCGCGAGCCGGTGGTCTGTCTGGACCATCGGCTCGCGTTCGTTATAGGCGCATGCTCGAATATCGATCACCATAACTGGCCGACCGCACGCGGTCGCCGCGATCGAGAGGAGACATGATGTCCGCATTCTGGGAGACCGACGAGCACCGGGCGTTCCGCGAGCAGGTCCGGCGCTTCACCGCCGAGCAGATCGTTCCGCAAATCGATGCGTGGGAGGCTGACGGCGAACTGCCGCTGTCGTTGCACGAGCAGGCCGCGGATGTTGGCTTGCTCGGCGTCGGCTTTCCCGAAGCCTATGGCGGTTTGGAAACGCCCGACAGCTTTTATCCCCTGATCGTCATCGATGAGCTGTGCCGTGCCGGCTCCGGGGGCTTGATCGCGTCGCTGCTATCGCTGGGCATTGGTTTGCCGCCGATCGTGGCGCTGGGCAGCGACGCGCTCAAGCGGCGTGTATTGCCCGACGTGCTGGCAGGCCGCAAGGTCTCGGCCCTGGCCATCACCGAACCTTCGGGCGGCTCTGACGTGGCGAACCTGAAAACCCACGCCCGGCGTGATGGCGACCACTACGTGCTCAACGGTAGCAAGACGTTCATCACCAGCGGTATGCGGGCCCACTGGATGACCGTGGCCGCGCGAACGGGTGACGCAGGCATGCAGGGCATTTCGCTGTTTGCCGTTCCCGGCGATGTGCCGGGGCTCGGCCGCACGTCGCTGGACAAGATGGGCTGGCGCTGCTCGGATACCGCGACACTTTATTTCGAGGATTGCCGGGTGCCGGCCGATTGCCTGATCGGTCAGGAAAACGCCGGCTTTCTCGGCATCATGCGCAACTTCAACGGTGAGCGGCTGGCGCTTGCAGCGCAGGCGGTAGGGCTGGCGCAGTGCGCCTACGACGAGGCCCTCGACTGGGCGCGGCAACGCGAGACCTTTGGCCGGCCGCTAAGCCAGCGACAGGTGATTCGGCACAAGCTCGTTGACATGCTCACCGCGATCGCCAGCCAGCGGGCGCATCTGAATGAACTCGCCTGGCGTTGTGAGCAGGGTGAGGCACCCATTGCCGAGCTTTGCATGCTCAAGAATGGCGCGACGGCGATGCTGGAGCAGGTCGCCGGCGAGGCGGTGCAGATTCTTGGGGGTGCCGGTTACCTGCGTGGGTGCCGGTCCGAGCGCATTTTTCGCGAGACCAAAGTCTTGTCGATAGGTGGCGGGGCGTCGGAAGTGATGAAAGACCTCGCTGCCCGGCAACTTGGCTTGTAGGGTCCGTGATGCAGGTGATGCAGCGGCTCCAACGGGGCGGTATGCTCACCCGCATCGGCCGGCGGAGACCGGCTGTTCACGTGCGTCAGGGAGACACCATGCGATCGATTATCTTGCCGGCCCTGCTGGCCACTGTGGCAAGCCTCACGGCGCTGCCAGCGGCAGCGGAGACCTCCATCGTCTACACCACGGTCGGCGTCAGCTACACCCAACTGGATTTCGAGACCTCCGGTTCCGGCCTGGATCAGCCCGAAGCCGTGGACCTGACGGGTGACGCAGACGGTGTGACCTACGATGTGTCTCTGGCCGTTCGCAAGTTCGGTCCGGTCGAGGCGATGTTCATTGCAGGGCGCTACACCGATGGCGAGTACGACGACGGCGGCGTGGGCGTGTCGTCAACCCGTATCGGACTGGGCAAATATTTTATCGGCGAGAGTGGGGTGGGGCGTCTGTCGTTCAACGGCCGTCTCAACTACGAGGAATACACCTTCGGGGACGACGACGAGATCACCGAAGACGGCTACTCGATCACCGGCGAGTTGCGGGCGTACATCGACGAATACTGGGAAATCGGCATCGGCGCCGGCTGGATCGATCTCGGCGAGCCGCAGGGCTTCCGGGCCACGCTCAGCACCGCGATCGAACTGCCATGGCAGTTCTTCCTGACCGCGGAATGGGAAACCCAGTCACTGAATCAGGACTTCGATCGCCGCACCAGCGACGATCTGCAGCATGATCAGTCGAATGTCCGGATCGGCCTGCGCAAGGACTTCAACCTGTTCTGAACCGGGCCCGGTCTCCAGCGCGTTCCGACGGCGCTCAGCTCGGCTTCTTGGTGCGCAGATGGCGCATGATGGTGCCGCCCAGCGCCTCGTAGACCTTGGGGTTGCCAACGACAATGTTGCCGCTGTTCATGGGGTCGCCGCGCCCGGACATCTCGCCGACCATGCCGCCGGCTTCACGCACCAGCACAATGCCGGCGGCCATGTCCCAGGGCTTCAGCCCCAGTTCCCAGAAACCGTCGAGCCGGCCGGCGGCCACAAAGGCCAGGTCTAGCGCGGCGGCGCCGGCGCGGCGTACGCCGGCGGTCTTGCGCATGATCTCCGAGAACATCGCGATGTAGCCGTCGACGTCCTGATCGTCGCGAAACGGAAAGCCGGTGCCGATCAGGGCGCCTTCCAGGCTGTTGGCGCGGCTCACGCGAATGCGGCGGCCGTCAAGGGCCGCGCCGGCACCGCGCGAGGCGGTGTACAGCTCCTGCGAATACGGGTTGTAGACCACGCCGTGTTCCAGCTTGCCGCGGACCTGAATGCCGATGGACACCGCGAACTGCGGAAACTGGTGCAGAAAATTGGTCGTTCCGTCTAGCGGATCGATGATCCAGACGACTTCATCGTCACCACTGGCGCCGGTTTCCTCGCCGAGAATGGCGTGGTTGGGGTTTGCCCGGTGAATATGCTCGATAATGCGCGCCTCGGCGGAGCGATCGACCTCGGTCACGAAATCGTTACGCTGCTTGGTGTGCACACGTAATTCGTCCACGCGATCGTAGTGCCGCATGATCAGGTTGCCGGCCGAACGGGCCGCGCCAACTGCAATGTTTAGCAATGGGTGCATCGTTAGTGTCTTGTAAAGAACGGAAAACGACCCGAAAACCGGGGACGCTGGGCGGCGCGAGATTATCACGGGAACAGCCATGCGAGACCTGAGCGCCATTCGCATCGTCCTGGTCGGCACCACTGATTCCGGCAATATCGGCGCCGCGGCGCGTGCGATGAAAACCATGGGCCTGTCCGATCTGGCACTGGTGGACCCGCGAGAGTTCCCCAGCGACAAGGCCGTGGCGAGGGCTTCCGGTGCCGGCGATGTGCTGGAGCGGGCACTGGTGGTCGAGCGGGTCGAAGACGCCATCGCCGACTGCAATCTGGTGATGGGCGCCAGTGCGCGCCTGCGGGCGATCACGGTGCCGGCCGACACGCCACGAGAGACCGCCACGCGCATCGCGACCCTGCCGGATGACAGCCGTATCGCCTTGCTCTTCGGGCGGGAAAAGACCGGATTGACCAACGCCGAGCTGGATCTTTGCCAGCGGCTGATTCACGTGCCGGCGAATCCCGAATACAGCTCGCTGAATCTCGCGATGGCCGTGCAGGTGATGGCATACGAGCTGCGCCAAACGCTGCTGGCCCCCGGCGTGGAGACCCCATCCGATGTGCCGCCGGCCACCCAGGCAGCCATGGATGGGTTGTTCGAGCATCTAGAGCGTGCGCTCATCCACCTGCGGTACCTCAACCCGGACAATCCACGGCTGCTGATGCGGCGTCTGCGCCGATTATTTCACCGAGCCACGCCGGATTCCGATGAGGTGAATCTCCTGCGCGGAGTGCTGACCAAGATCGAGCGCTGCACGCCTCCGCAACGCGATTAGTCGTCGCTTCCGTCGGATTGGAGCTTGTCCAGCGTCTCGGCCCAGTGGCGCTGATTGTCGGGATGCGTGGCCTGGATGCCGTCACCGGTCAGGCCCAGCGCTTCCAGGGTCTCGTCCACGGCGGTGGGCCGCTCGTTGGCGCGGGTGTCGAGTTGCGGCAGCGTCTTGCCGATTTCGCGGATGCGGCGCTCGGCTTCGTACATGGGGTCGGTTTCGCCGTAGATCGTCAGCGGGTCGAGTTCCAGCAGGTCCTCGTCGTCGGCCGCTTGCAGGCTGCCGATAACCCCTGCGAGCAGGAGCGTCTGTGCCACCCGTGATCGACGGCGTATAATCCCTAGTAGTTCAGTCGGAATAAACAGCATGTTCCAACGCCTGCGTGAAGACATCCGCATCGTGTTCGACCGAGACCCGGCCGCACGCCATGCGCTCGAGGTTTTGACAGCCTACCCCGGCTTGCATGCCATTTGGGGGCATCGGCTTGCGCACTGGTGCTGGCGGCATGGCCTGAAATGGCTGGCCCGCGTGTTGTCGCATCTCGGTCGCTGGTTCACCGGTATCGAGATTCATCCCGGTGCGCGGATCGGTCGCCGCTTTTTTATCGACCATGGCATGGGCATCGTCATCGGTGAAACCGCGGTGGTCGGAGACGACTGCACGCTTTATCACGGTGTCACGCTGGGTGGCACGTCCTGGTCGCCGGGCAAGCGGCATCCGTCATTGGGCAACAACGTGGTGATCGGCGCCGGCGCCAAGGTGTTGGGACCGTTGAACGTGGGTGACGGTGCGCGCATCGGCTCCAATGCCGTGGTCGTGTCAGACGTGCCAGACGGCGCGACGGTGGTCGGCATCCCCGGCCGCGTGGTCAGCGAGCGCAAGCAGCCATCGCGCGAAATGCTGGCCATGGCGGAGAAGATGGGCTTTGACGCCTACGGCATGACCCGTGAGATGCCGGACCCGGTGTCCAAGGCCATCGGGTCGATGTTGCACCACATTCACGTGCTGGACGGACGCGTCGAACAGCTTTGCAAGGCCTTGCGCGAGCATGTCGACGCCCAGGATTTGCCGCGGCTGGACGTGCCGGAATTCGCTCGGGATGAAGCCGAGCAGGCGGCCGAGACCATCGTCGAAGCGTCCAAGCAGCGGGCGGCGAACAAGCCATCATGAAACTCACGACGCGCGGCCGCTACGCGGTCATGGCCATGGTGGATCTGGCCGAGCATGGCGGCGAGGAACCCGTCTGTATCGGTGACATCGCCGAGCGGCAGAATCTGTCCGTCGCCTATCTGGAGCAGTTGTTCGCGGCGCTGCGCCGCGCCGAACTGCTGTCCGCCCGCCGCGGTCGTTGTGGTGGCTATGCGCTGACCCGTCCGGCTGACCAGATTTCCGTGGCGGCCGTAATGGCCGCGCTGGACGAGGACATGGATGCCACGCGCTGCGGGGGGCAGACTGCCTGCACCGGCAACGGTGAGCGGTGCCGCACGCACGGTCTTTGGATGGCCTTGTCGGAACAGGTGCAGGGCTTTCTGGCCGACGTCTCGCTGGACGATGTGGTCGCCGGCCGGCTCGACGTGCGTGAATCCGTCGTGACCTTCGCAGCCTGATTCGGGACGATGACGCTTTACTTCGACTACAACGCCACGACGCCGCTGGACCCGCGGGTGCTGGAGCGGATGCTGCCAACCTACGCTGCGACGTACGCCAACGCGTCCAGCTTGCACCGCAGCGGTCGTAACGCCCGCGATGTGGTCGAACAGGCTCGGGCTCAGGTTGCCGCACTGGTCGGCGCGCGGGCCGAGGCCGTGGTGTTCACCACCGGCGGCACCGAGGCCGACAACCTCGCGCTGCGCGGGGTCATGGCCGGCCAACCGGGTCGCAAGCTGTTGATCGGCGCAACCGAACACCCCGCGGTGCTGGAATGTGCTGAGGCGCTCCAGCGCGAAGGGGTGCCGATGGAGCGCATTCCGGCGGGTCGGGACGGCCTGCTGGATCTGGCCTGGCTGGACGGTCGACTGGGGGGCGGCGACGTGGCGCTGGTTTCGGTCATGTTGGCCAATAACGAAACGGGCGTGATCCAGGACATTCCCGCCATCGCGAAGCAGGTGCATGCCGCCGGCGCGTGGCTGCATTGCGATGCGGTTCAGGCGGCCGGCAAGCTCCCGCTGGTCTGGAACGATTTGGGTGTGGATCTGCTGTCGCTGTCCTCGCACAAGCTCTACGGTCCCAAGGGTGTGGGCGCCCTGGTGCTGGGCGAACGGGTGGTGCTGCACCGGCAAATGCACGGTGGCGGGCAGGAGGCCGGCTTGCGTGGCGGCACCGAGAATGTGCCCGCTATCGCCGGTTTCGGTGCGGCGGCGGTGTTGGCCGCAGACGAGCTGGCGACCCGTATCGCAACCCTGCAGCAGCTGCGCGAGCAACTGGATGCCGGGCTGGACCAGATTCCCGGTGTCACCCGCTTTGCCGCGGCTGCGCCGCGTCTATGCAACACCACCCAGTTCCGACTGGCCGGCTTCGACGGCGAAAGCCTGCTGATGGCGCTGGATCAGGCCGGCTGTGCGGTGTCTTCCGGCTCGGCCTGTGCCAGCGGCAAGGGTGAACCCAGTCATGTCCTGCTCGCAATGCATATTCCGCCCGACGAGGCCAAGGGCGCGATTCGTGTCAGCCTGGGTGTTGGAAATACGGCGGAGGACATCGAGACACTGCTGGCCGAGCTGCAGCGCCTGAATCCGGCGACCTCCCGGCTGATGCGTTCGGTGGGGTTGGGCGCATGAGCGATCAATCGATTTATCTGGACCATGCGGCGACGACGCCAATCGATCCGGTGGTCGCGGAGCAGATGGCTCAGGCCCTGCATCTGGCCAATCCGGCATCGGCACATTCAGCCGGCCGCCTGGCTGCAGAACGGGTCGAGCAGGCGCGAGCCACAGTGGCCGGCCATGTAGGCGCCGCCTCGGAGCAGCTGATCTGGACGAGTGGCGCGACCGAGGCCGACAACCTCGCGATCCTCGGCGGGCTTGCGCAGCAGGCTCCGGCACATATCGTCACGGCCCGCACCGAGCACAAGGCCGTGCTCGACCCGATTCGGCAGTTGGAGCGCGGCGGCTGGCGCGTGACCTGGCTCAAGCCTGGCGCGGACGGTGTGGTTGCGGCGGCCGATGTGCTTGCTCCGGTGCAGGCCGATACGCGGTTGGTGTCGGTGATGCATGTCAACAATGAGACCGGCGCCGTGCAGGACATTGCCGCGATCGGCCGACAGCTGGCCGATCACCCGGCGCTGTTTCACGTTGACGCCGCCCAGTCGCTGGCTTGGTTGCCCATCGACATCAACGCCATGGGTATCGATCTGCTAGCCCTGTCCGCGCATAAGTGCCACGGGCCGCCAGGCATCGGTGCCCTGGTGATGCGCCGGGGGCTTGTTCGCCTCCGGCCGCTCATGCATGGAGGCGGTCAGGAGCGCGGGTTGCGCCCGGGCACGCTTGCGCCGCACCAGATTGTCGGCTTTGCAGCCGCCGTGCGCCGCCTGCAGGTTTGTGCGGATGCGCCGGACCGGGTCCGCGCACTGCGCGAACATCTGTGGGCGGGGTTGTCACGGATTTCGGGCGTGATCCGCAACGGTCAGCCACAGAGCACGGCGCCGCATATTCTCAATGCGACCTTCGCGGGTCTGAACGGTGAGAGCCTGCTGTTCGGTCTGCCAGGGTTGATGGTGTCGCAGGGCTCGGCCTGCACGTCGGGCGGGCAGGAGTCTTCCTATGTCCTGCGTGCCCTGGGGCGCAGCGACGCCGAGGCGCGTGCCAGCCTGCGCCTGAGCCTGGGGCGCACCACCACAGTCGCCGAGATCGACGCCGCGGTGGCGCAGATCAGCAACGCGGCCGCGCGGCTGACGGCGCTGCAGCCGGAGGCTGCTTGATGGAGACGTTACGTGCGCGCTTCGAAACCTTGCGCTGGGCGCGCGGGGCCGACGAGCCAATCACCGAAGCCACCGCACGGGCGACGACGCCGGCGAGTGACGACGTGGTCGAGATCAGCTTGCGATTCTGTGATGGCGGCATTGAATCTGCGCGGTTTCGGGCCCATGGTTCGCCCGCAACGCTATGCGCGGCAGACTGGGCTTGCGAGTACGCGGAAACGGGCGGGGCGGATGTCTTGACGCTCTGCGCCACTGACGTGGCGGAGGCCCTTCACTTGGCGAGAATTCAAATGCCGGCGGCGTTGATGGCGGTGGATGCGCTGCAGGCCGCCTACCGTCGATGGCAGGATGTCGGCGCGCAGGAACACCAGTCGCAACAGACGGTCAGCACAGTATGAGCAAGACAACGAACATCGAGATTACCGAGGCGGCCGCCGGCCGCATTCAGGAACAGCTCGCCAAGCGTGGGCACGGCCTGGGCTTGCGTGTGGGGGTTCGGACCTCCGGTTGCTCCGGTTACGCCTATGCGCTGGATTATGCCGACGCCGTGGGTGAGGACGACGTGAGCTTCGAGGCCTACGGGTCCACCGTGGTAATCGCGCGCAAGCATCTGGAACTGCTCGAGGGATTGCGTCTGGACTTCCGCCGGGATGGGCTGAATCAGATGTATCACTTCGAGAATCCCAACGTGGTCGATCACTGTGGCTGCGGCGAGAGCTTTGCCGTCGCCAGTTGATCGCTGTCGTGGGCGCGGGCGTGTTGCATTGCCGCATGCCCCGCCGGTCTTTAGAATAAGCGGGTTAACGCCGTCCCTCGTGACGGCGTTTCTTTCTGAAAAGGGTGGCTTCGTACTGATCGCAAGCCCCTTAAAGCCGCTGACACATACATATCGTTACGCGTAGGAGCACGCATGGCCGTCGAGCAAACCATTTCCATCATCAAGCCGGACGCCGTTGGTAAGAACGCGATCGGCGACATCTACAGCCGCTTTGAAAAGGCGGGGCTGCGGATCATCGCCGCGAAGATGAAGCATCTCTCCCGCAAGGAAGCCGAAGGCTTTTATGC
The DNA here is from genome assembly GCF_964229365.1 of Abyssibacter sp. Classification (NCBI taxonomy): domain Bacteria; kingdom Pseudomonadati; phylum Pseudomonadota; class Gammaproteobacteria; order Chromatiales; family Oceanococcaceae; genus Abyssibacter; species Abyssibacter sp. The sequence goes on from NZ_CAXRDQ010000028.1 coordinate 34,256, forward strand.
GGTTCACGCAGAACGCCCGTTCTTCAAGGATCTGGTCGATTTCATGACCTCCGGTCCGGTGATGATCCAGGTGCTGGAAGGCGAGGATGCGATTGCGAAGAACCGCGAACTGATGGGCGCGACGAACCCGAAGGACGCTGCGCCCGGCACGATCCGTGCTGACCATGCGGAATCCATCGATGAGAACGCCGTGCACGGCTCGGATGCTGCAGACACCGCGGCCGTAGAAATTGCCTACTTCTTCAGCACGACCGAAGTCTGCCTGCGTACGCGATAAGCCATGTCCAACCCGGTCGCACAATCTGTGAACCTGTTCGGTCTCGATCGCGCGGCCCTGGAAGCGTTTGTGCATTCACATGGCGAGCCCGCGTTTCGGGCTCGCCAGTTGATGCAATGGCTTTATCAGAAACGGGTCACGTCCTTCGAGGACATGACCGATGTCAGCAAGTCATTTCGGGCACGCCTGCCTGGCATTGCTGACGTTCGGTTGCCGGCGCTGGAAGCGGCGCAGCTGTCGGCTGACGGCACCCGCAAGTGGGTGCTGCGGCTGGAGAGTGGCGGGGCGATCGAAACCGTGTACATCCCCGAAGCGAACCGCGGCACGCTTTGTATCTCCTCCCAGGTGGGCTGCGCACTGGACTGTGCGTTTTGTTCCACCGCGCAGCAGGGCCTGCAGCGCAATCTGACCGCGGCGGAGATTGTCAGCCAGGTCTGGTTCGCGATCCGCACCCTGGTCGATGAGTTGGGCAAGGAGCGGCCGATCTCCAATGTCGTGTTCATGGGCATGGGTGAGCCGCTGGCCAACTACAACCAGGTGATCACCGCGATCCGGTTATTGCAGGACGACCTTGGGTTCGGCCTGTCCAAGCGCCGGGTGACGGTGAGCACTTCGGGGCTGGTGCCGTTCATGGATCGACTCAGTGCTGATGTCGACACCGCCCTGGCAGTGTCGCTGCATGCTCCGAACGATGCGCTGCGCAATGAACTGGTGCCGATCAACCGCAAGTACCCGATCGCCGACCTGATCGCTGCCTGCGGTCGCTACACCCAGCGCGATCGCAAGATGCACATCGTCTACGAGTACGTGATGCTCGATGGCGTGAACGACAGTGATGACAACGCCCGCGAGCTGGCACGGCTGCTTCGGCACATGCCGGCCAAGGTTAATCTCATCCCCTTCAACCCGTTTCCTCAGACCCGGTTCCGCCGGTCCAGCCCCGAGCGTATCGAAGCGTTTGCGAACATTCTTCGGCGCAACAAGCTGATGGTGACAACGCGCCGCACGCGGGGCGATGACATCGATGCGGCCTGCGGGCAGCTGGTCGGCCGCGTCGCCAGCCGGCAGCAACGCCGTTTGTCGGACATCCCTGTGCGGGTCGCACCTTGATCGCACGCCAACGGATCATCCGCGGTTGGTTATGGGCGGGCGTAGTGCTCGCAACCTTGACCGCCTGCGTCACCGAATCGCCAGACGGCACCTATGCCCGATCCGATGCCGATTACACCGAAGCGGCTCGCATTAATACGCAGCTCGGTATCGACTACATGCGCAAGGGTGAAACCGACCGTGCGTTGTCCAAGCTGCAACGGGCGGTCGAGCAGGACCCTTCTCTGGCGCTGGCCCATGCCAGCATCGCCTTTGTGTATCAGAACAGGGGTGATCGGGTGTCCGCGGACCGCCACTATCGCCGGGCGATTGCGCTGGCTCCGAATAGCCCGGACACCCAGAACAACTACGGTGTGTTTCTCTGCGGACAGTCGCGGTACGATGAGGCCTTGCTGGCTTTTGATCGTGCGTTACGGGTGACCGGCTACCGGACACCGGAAGTGGCGCAGACCAATGCCGGGGTCTGTGCCCGGAAAGCGGGGCTGGATGCACGGGCCGAAGGTTATTTCCGCGCCGCGCTTCGGGAGAACAGCACGTTCCCCAACGCGTTGGCGCAAATCGCGCTGCTCTCGTACGACCGCGGGGAGTATCTTCTCGCCCGGGCGTTTTTGCAGCGCTATTCGCAAGCTGCCCCGCACAGTCCGCAGACCCTCTGGTTGGGCGTGCGGACCGAACGTGCCTTGGGGGATGTTGCGGCCGCTCGTCGATACGCCACTCAGTTGCAGCAGCAGTTTCCCGAAGCCGAAGAAACGTACTCATTGTTGAGATCAGAACGGAATGGCTGAAGAAGAGCCGATGGATCTACCCGGGCGGCAGGAACCGCTGCAACCCAAACCGGGCGGATTGCTGCGGGCAGCGCGGGAAGAGCGAGGTCTGAGCCTCGACGAGATGGTCGTGCAGACCAAACTCCCGCGTTCGATGCTGGACGCCATCGAGAATGACAATTTCGAGTTGTTGTCCGAACCCGTCTACGTGCGCGGTTATTACCGCAAATATGCGCGGGTGGTCGGTGCGGACGAGGCCGCGGTGATCGCCGGGTATGAGGCCCATGCTGGCGGCCAGCTGCCCAAGCTCGAGATTCCGGTGCTGCTGCAGGACGAGCCCCTCCGTGAACGGCGCCGCGCGCCGGTCCTGCTGGTCTTTCTCGTGATCATCGTTGCCGCCGTTGCCGTGGGCTGGTGGCTGCTATCCGCGGCGCCGGAACCGGTGTCTGCAGGCAACTCGTCGACGCCGCCCAGTGTGGCGCGGCAACAAGCATCGCCACCAGCTGCGCAGGCTCGTCAGCCGGCTGCTTCGGCACCCGGCGCGGAACGCCCAGCGACGGGCAACCGGTCGACGACCAGCGCGGGAGGCCCGCGCCGCCTGGCGCTGGAAACGACCATGGCGGCCGCTCCGGAGACAGCCCAGAGCGACGATCAACCCGCGGCGGAGGCCGGCGTAACAGGCGAACCCGCGGCGGAACCGGCCGAAGCGGTTCAGGTGCCGGCGGCGCTGGTGTTGGAATTCAACGAGGCATCCTGGGTTCGGGTCGAGGATGGCAGCGGGCGACGCGTGCTCAATGGCTTGATCCAGGGTGGCGAAACGCGGGCCATTGACGAGACCGGGCCGTTTTCGGTGTTTCTGGGGTATGCCCCAGGCGTTGATGTGTCGTTTCAGGGCGAGTCTGTTGACGTGTCGCAGCATATGCGCGGGAACAACACCGCGCGTTTCACGGTCGAGTAGCCAGCGAATTCAGCCACGCAGCTGATCGAGTTTTCTCATGGCGATGCAAAGCAAGCACAGAATCACGCGACGGGTGTCGCGGCAGATCCATGTCGGCAATGTGCCGGTAGGCGGTGATGCGCCGATTTCCGTGCAGAGCATGACCAACACCGAGACCGAGGATGTCGACGCCACGGTCGAACAGATCCAGCGTATCCAGAAGGCCGGCGCGGACATCGTCCGTGTCTCCGTGCCCACGCTGAAGGCAGCCGAAGCGTTTGGCGAGATTCGCCGGCAGGTGGACGTGCCGCTGGTCGCCGATATTCACTTCAACTGGAAGGTCGCCCTGGCCAGCGCGAAAAATGGCGCTGATTGTCTGCGGATCAATCCGGGCAATATTGGTGGCGAGCACCGTGTGCGCGAAGTGGTCGCCTGCGCGCGGGATCACAAAATTCCGATTCGGATCGGGGTGAACGCCGGCTCGCTGGAGCGGGAGCTGCAGGAGAAGTACGGCGAGCCCAATTCCGACGCCCTGGTCGAATCGGCCATGCGCCACATCGACATCCTCGATCGCCACGACTTTCCGGATTTCAAGGTCAGCCTCAAGGCCTCCGAGGTGTTCATGACCGTCGAGGCCTACCGCAAGCTGGCCGCCAAGATCGAGCAGCCGTTGCACCTGGGAATCACCGAGGCCGGGGGCGTACGCTCGGGCGCGGTCAAATCTTCGATCGGGTTGGGCATGCTGCTGGCCGATGGGATCGGCGACACCCTGCGCGTGTCGCTGGCTGCCGATCCGGTCGAAGAGGTGAAGGTCGGCTGGGATATGCTCAAGTCGCTGCACCTGCGCACGCGCGGCATCAACCTGGTTGCGTGCCCGTCCTGCTCGCGTCAGAACTTCGACGTGATCAAGACGGTGAACGAACTGGAATCGCGCCTCGAAGACATCGATGCCCCGCTGGACCTCGCCGTCATCGGCTGCGTGGTCAATGGGCCGGGCGAGGCGCGTGAGGCACATGTCGGGGTGACTGGCGGCAAGCCGAACTCGATCTTCATCGACGGCTCCATACAGCACAAGACCAACAACGAAGAACTCGTGGATACGCTGGAAAAGCTGATCCGCAATCGTCTGACCGAACCGACATCGTGACCATTCAAGCCATCCGCGGCATGCCGGACTTGTTGCCGGACGCCTGCAATATCCAATCGCAGTTGATCCGAGCCGCGGCCGACGTGGTCGAAAGCTACGGGTTTCGTGAGATTCGCCTGCCGCTGATGGAGAAGACGGAACTGTTCGCCCGTTCCATCGGCGAGGTGACCGACATCGTCGAGAAGGAGATGTACAGCTTCGACGACCGCAATGGCGAGTCGATGACCTTGCGACCCGAAGCCACGGCCGGAGTTGTTCGTGCGGTGATCCAGCATTCGCTGGCCCATGCCGGCCCTCAGAAGCTGTGGCTGGCCGGCCCGATGTTCCGTTACGAACGTCCACAGAAAGGCCGGTACCGCCAGTTCGACCAGTTCAACGTCGAAGCCTTCGGGCTGGCCGGTCCGGACATCGACGTGGAATTGATCGCCATCAGCGCGCGCCTTTGGCAGCGGCTGGGGGTCACGGACTCACTCACTCTCGAACTGAATTCGTTGGGTGACGGCGCGGGTCGGCAGCGGCATCGTGACGCATTGGTTGACTACCTGCGGGCGCACGCGGACGTGCTGGATGCGGATGCGACACGGCGGCTGGAGTCCAATCCGCTGCGCGTGCTCGACTCGAAGACACCGGCCATGCAGCCGATGCTGGCGGCCGCGCCCCAGTTGCCAGATTACTGGGACGATGAATCTCGGCAGCATTTCGAAACGCTCACGCAACGCCTGGACGCTCTGGGCATTGCGTGGACGCTAAACCCACGTTTGGTTCGCGGACTGGATTACTATTCGCGCACGGTGTTCGAGTGGACGACGACCGAGCTGGGTGCGCAGAACGCTGTTTGCTCGGGCGGGCGATATGACCGCCTGGTCGAACAGCTGGGTGGCAAGCCCACACCCGCCGTCGGATTTGCCATCGGGGTCGCGAGGCTAGCGGCGTTGATGGAGGCCCGCGGTGTGACGGCTCAGCCGGTGGCGGATGTTTATCTCGCCGCCTTGGGTGAGGCCGCCGAGGCCGAAGCCGTGGTGCTGGCAGAGCGGCTGCGGGATGCCTTGCCGGGCGTGAAGCTGGTGGTGAATGCGGGTGGCGGCAGTTTCAAATCGCAGCTCAAGCGCGCGGATCGCAGTGGCGCGCAGTACGCGCTCATCCTCGGCGAGAGCGAAGTCGAATCGGCAACCGTGCAGGTCAAACCGCTGCGGGTTCGAGACGATCAACAGGCGGTCGCGCAAGCTGCGCTGGCCGGAACCCTCCGTGAGCGTTTGCAGGCCTCAGAGGCTGCGGCGTAGGCACGACAGGAAACAGGAAGACACGTGGAACAGAGAACAGACGAAGAGCAGGTCCAGCGCCTGCGCGAGTGGGTTGGCGAATACTGGAAGCCCGTGGTGGGCGGCGTCATCGTTGGCCTTGCGGCCGTGTTCGGCTGGCAGGGCTGGACCGGGCATCAGGAAGGTCAGGCACTCGCCGCCTCCGGTGCATACAACGCCCTGACCCAAGCGATCGAGACCGGTGATCTCGATGCCGCAGCTGGCAGCGCGGATACGCTGGGGAGCGAGTACAAGGGCACGCTTTACGCGGCGCTGGGCCATCTGATGATTGCCAAGGCCTATGCGGACGAAGCCCGGTATGACGAAGCCGCCGAGTCCCTGAGCTGGGTTGCAAACTACGCTGATGATGCGCCCACCCGGGCATTGGCATCGCTGCGTCTGGCGCGCGTGCGCTGGACCCAGGGCGACCCGGATACCGCGTTGAGCGTGCTCAATGACGCGACGCCGCCGCAGGCTTTCGAGGCGGCGTTCTTCGAACTCAAGGGCGACATTCTGATGACCACCGACGCCACGGAACAGGCGCGCGAGGCCTATACCGCGGCCTTGGCCGCGATGGATCTGCGCGCGCCGACGCGCTCGGCGGTTGATCGCAAGCTGGCGGAACTGGGCCAGCCGGACGAACAGGACGAGCAGGCATCGTGATGCGCATCGGAATCGTCACCCTCGCCGCCGTGCTGTTGGCTGCCTGCGCGAGTAACGAGGTCGCCAACAAGCCGGCCGAACTCGCGGACGTCGAAACGCCGGAAGTGAAGTTCAAGCGCGCCTGGTCCAAGGACGTCGGCGCGGGCTCTGCTGGCAAGTTCGCGGCACTGGTACCGCTGGTTGTCGACACGCGGGTCTTTACCGCCGACGCCAAGGGGCGGATTCGCGCGCTGGATACTGGTGCCGGCGCCACCTTGTGGTCCAAGTCCACCGACTACCGGTTTGTCGCTGGTCCTGGGCTGGGCAACGGTCAGGTCCTGCTCGGTACGCTGGACGGCGAAGTGGTCGCCTTCGACACCGTGACGGGCGAAGAACGCTGGCGCACCGTGGTCGACGCCGAGGTTCTCGCCGCTCCGGTCGAAGGGGGCGGTCGGGTGGTGACGCGCACGGTGGATGGTCGTGTCTTTGGTCTGGATGCAGACAACGGCGAGCGCGAATGGGAGTTCAACCGCGCCGCGCCCGCACTGACGCTACGTGGTTTGTCCGATCCGCTGGTGCGGGGAGGCAACACCATCATCGGTCTGGACACCGGGCATGTGATCTCGCTGGACACCCGTACCGGCGACGTGGACTGGGAGCAGCTGATCCGTGAGCCCACCGGCCGCTCGGAACTGGAGCGCATCGTCGATGTGGATGCCCAGCTGCTGCTGGATGATGGCCGCCTGTTCACCGCCAGCTATGGTGGTGAGCTCGTCGTGCTGTCGGCCGTAACCGGTCGCGAAATCTGGCGCCGCAACCTGCAGAGCTACACCGGCATGGCGGTCAACGGCGACCAGCTGTACGTCACCGACGCCGCTGGCACGGTCTGGGCGCTGGACGTGGTGACCGGTGCTGCGATCTGGGACCAGTCGGACCTGTCGTACCGTGGCCTGACCCAGCCCGTGTGGTTTCGCGGCAACCTGATCGTCGGTGACTACGAAGGCTATCTGCATGTGCTGTCGCCGGCCGATGGTCGCGTGATCGGTCGCAGCCGACCGGCACGTGACGCGATCCGTGCGACGCCGCGCATCGAAGGCGAGCGGCTGTACGTCCTGGCCACCGATGGCACGCTGGCGGCGCTGGAAACCGTCCCGGTTGAGCCATAGCGATCGAGTCTGACAAGTACCCATGACTGACACACCGGCAGAATCCGGCGCGCTGCCGGTAGTGGCCCTGATCGGGCGGCCTAACGTCGGCAAGTCCACGCTATTCAATCAGCTCACCGGCACGCGCGACGCGTTGGTCGCCGATCTTCCTGGCCTCACGCGCGATCGCCAGTACGGCATCGGCCGTCTCGAACACCAGCGCTTCATCGTCGTCGATACAGGCGGGATTGGGCCGGACCAAGATCCTGACTTCCGCGAAATGACCGAAGCGCAGGCGACGGCTGCGCTTGAAGAGGCCGATGTCGTCGTCTTTCTGGTCGATGCGCGCTCTGGCCTGAACCCCGCCGATCAGGAGATCGCGAGGCGCCTGCGCCGGCAGGATCGGCCGGTGGTTCTCGCTGTCAACAAATCCGAAGGACTCAGCGCGGTCGAAGCCAATGCCGACTTCTACGCGCTGGGGATGGGCGATCCGTTGCCGATCGCCGCGGCACACAACCGCGGTCTGGTGTCGCTGGGCGAGCGTTTGGCCGAGCACCTGCCAGCGTTCGGGCAGGGTGAGCCGCCGCCTCCGCGCGATCCCGGCATCCCGCGCATTTGCGTGATCGGGCGCCCGAATGTGGGCAAGTCCACCCTGGTTAATCGGCTGCTCGGCGAAGAGCGCGTGGTGGCGGCCGATGCGCCGGGCGCAACGCGCGACAGTGTTGAAGTCGGCTTCGACTGGCAGGGACGCACATTTCGTCTGGTTGATACTGCCGGTCTGCGGCGGCGTTCCAAGCGCGATGGCATCGCCGAGAAGTTCAGTGGCGTGAAGACGCTCCAGGCGATCGAGCAAAGTGACGTGGCGATTGTTGTCGTCGACGCCCGCTCTGATATCGGTGCCCAGGATGCCCGTGTGCTGGGTCTGGCAGCGGCCGAGGGCCGCTCGATCATTGTCGCCATCAACAAGTGGGACAAGCTCGAGGAAGCGGTTCGCAAGCAGATTCGCGAAGAGCTGGACTACAAGCTGCCGTATCTGGATTTCGCACCGGTGCACACGATCTCGGCTCTACGTGGTTCGGGGCTGGGTGAGCTGATGCGCTCGGTGGTCCGGGCATCGGATTCAGCGAACGCCAACCTGACGACATCGGCCTTGACCAAGGTGCTGGAAGACGCCGTTCGCGCCCACCAGCCGCCGGCCGTCCATGGCCGCCGGATCAAGCTGCGTTACGCGCATCAAGGCGGCCGCCGGCCCCCGAAGATCGTCATTCACGGCAACCAGACCGCCCGCGTCAATACCGACTACAAGCGTTATCTCTCGAATCGCTTCCGCGAAGCGTTCGACCTGTATGCCACGCCGGTCGAGATCCTGTTCAAAAGCGGTGACAATCCCTTTGAAGGACGCCGCAATACGCTCACGCCCCGGCAGGAGCGCAAGCGCAAGCGGCAGGTCAAACGCTTCGGCAAGAACAAGTAACCACGCCGGGCTACTGTCGCCAGGCGTCCGTCGCTTCCCACATTCTCAGATAGCCTTCCGCGGACGAGAACAATGCCCGCAATGCGTTGTTCACTTCGTCGGTGCTACGGTCCTCGGTGAACTGCTGCATGTCGGCGATCTGGTCCGGGTACAGGCCGTAATGCGCCACGCCACGGCCGTCGTAGAGCCCGAACTCATGATCTCCGGTGACCTGCTTGTCGAATTCCACGCGTCCATCCACCGAGAGGAATGGGTAGAGCGGGGTATCGGCCGGGTTGCTGTTGCCGGGCAGTGATGCGATGCCGTTGACGTCGCTGGCCATGCCGGTCGGGATGATGCCGCCAACGCGTAGCGTCGCCGGCCGCTCGCCGGCCCGTAGCAGCTTGTCCACCCATGCGGCCCGCGAGCTGGCAAAGCGGCTGATTGTGCCGCCATCGGCCACCACGCGGTCCAGCAACTCCTCCGAGTAAAGCCAGTCGTGGCTGCTGGTCACGCCGGGGTACCCGTTGGTTTCCGCGATTTCCAGAATACGGTCAATGACCGCACGGGCGCTGTGATCAACCTCGATCACCATATTGCGCCGCATCAGTTCCTCGATCAGGAACTGACCCAGGTCGGTGATGCCCTGCAGGTTGCAAAGACCGTGTTCCGACTGTGGAACCAGCGGCGGGACCGGCAGCGCCTGACTGAGCTGGCCGTTGATGTACTCCAGTTGCAGCAGCAACTGATCGATCACGCCCAGCGGGTTGACCGAATCCGGTGATTCGATGGACGGGTCGCTGAACTCTGCCGGGCAGGCCTCGTAGAGTAGGGGTGTTCCGGTCTCGATCAGGTTCCCGACATAGAGAATCGTGCCGATGCCCAGGGCTTCGTCCGGGACCACGCCACCAAAGGCATTGTCGAACTTGTGGATCGGGAAGATGTGGCGCACGCCCATGTCGTAGGCCGCATCCAGTCGCTGCACCAGTTCCTCGCGTGTGCATTCGGCCACGCCGAGGAACTCGCCGCAGTTGAACAGCTTGGAGATCTCGATGCCCAGCACCACGGCCAGCTTGCCGTCCTCGACCACCGAGCGAGCGTCGGTCGGA